>JAHDBB010000325.1:1324-7223 GCA_020630635.1 Chitinophagales bacterium | reverse complement strand
CCCGAATGGATTAAATTCTAAATTTTAATCTCTAAATTTTAAATCGGTTCAGTTCCTATAGGGAGTGTCCTCAACGAACTAGCCCCGATAGCAGTGGTATTGCTGCGTTTGTGGGTTGGCGTGGGTTGTGGCAAGGCAGCAGCAATAAGAACGGATAGCGGGACTTTCCAACACAACGAAGCAAAGAACCCTTCGCTCCTAAAAAACAAATCAAGTAAAGAACTGAAAAAATCCTGCTAATCCTACAATCCCAAAAATCCTGATTCTAGTTGTATGAGGAGATTTTTTCAATTACGAGCCTCTGGTTTTTCTTCGGGAGTGGGATCTGATGGATTGGGAGGAACAGTATTTTTTTGCCTTTGATTCTTCTTTTGTTTCTTTTCCAATTTGAGTTTTTTGCGATTGGCACGTCTTTGTTTGAAAGTCTGTATTAAGTCTTTGAAGTCGTCAAATTCTTCGGTGAAAAATAAACTGACTCCTGTACGGTTGTAGTTGCCTAATAAGACGTTGTAGTCGTTTTTGCTAAAGAGCTTGACCCAATAATGCCCGTCATCGGTAATCTTGTATTGAATCACAAAATCACTAATCAAGGTATTCCATTCATTGGTACTATTTTCGCCTACATTGAAGTTGCTACCAATGTCTAAGATAATACGATTATTGAGTAAACGTTGGGTGTAAACAAGTTCTATTTCATTTCGAGCATCTTGTAAATTACCTGTCGGATCAATTAGGTCGCCTTCACTCGAATAGTCCCAGTCAAAACTTAAATCGCTATTGGGAATAATCTCTTGGATGGTTTGGGATAATAAACTGGTGATTTGATTGGAAATAAACTCGCTCAAAGTGGTATAAATGCCCGATTGTACAAAGTCGTTGCTTAGTAGAGATTGTTGGGGCAGAAACTCATTGAAAACCAATAAGCCAAAGACTTGTCGATTGAGTTCGTTTTTATCGCTATCATTATTTAATTCCTCAATTCGTCTCAAAGCAGAACTGGTGAATAAAGACGGTGGCGCACCTGGAATGTCAATGGTAAAGTCGATATTGGGAGAAGATAAAATACCTGATAAATGTAATAAAACATCGGTGTTGACGGTAGGATCAAAAGCATCTCCACTTCCATCATCAAAGTCGGAAGCATCCGAAGAGAGTTCTTTTAAAGAGGTGTTTTTGACCCGATAAACGGCATCTAAATCTAAAAGGGCATCATAAGGATTGCCAAAGAAATCTATCGTTCCACCTTTTTCTAAGATAAACTTTTTGTTGACAATATTTTGTAGAGTAAATAGATAATCTCCTTGATCTATCGTATAGTTTCCATACATCCGAATGTCTTCATTCGTTTTCATTTCAATTTGTAAGTCCCCTAATCCTCTACTTCGGATAATGTCACCTGCTTGATAGTCAAAAATCATTTGAATTTCGGCATCGGTTGTAATATCCAAATTCATATTCATCGTTAAAGTATTGCTGCTTCCTGCTTCCTCTTCTGCATTATTTTGATCTTTTTTCTTGTCTTTTTGAGTATTGGTAAAGGTAAAAAAGTTTTCTTCGACCACATCCGTTTCATAAGTGACAGGAATGTATAAAACGGTTCCTTCCTTGCTTCGTGTATAAATATCCATTACAATGTCTTTGAAGAATCCATGAATATGAACTGTTCCAGAAGCTAAAGCCGTTCCGTATAAGTATTCATTGTCCTCCTTTTTGGTATCCATAAATAGGAAATTGTCGGAAATGATGGTGACATCGGTACTTAAATCTTTGAAATTGTTGAGATCTAATTCACCATTTAAAAAGGCTTTATTGCCATATTTATCATTTAATTCGATGTCTTCAAATCGAACTTTCTTTCCTTGAAAATAAAGCGTGTCATTGACCGCACTATAGGAAGTATTGAGATAGGTAATCGTTGTTCCTCCACCATACATATATAGTTGTCCATCAATATCGGGGGCATTGGGATTGCCATGAATGCGGACTTTACCAGTCCCAAAACCAGAGGTATTGGCAATACTTTCGCCGATCAATCCTTCTAAGAAAGAAGCAGATAGTTGTTGAGCATCTAAGTTAATGTCTAATTGGGGAGTTCCATCTAAATTTAAAAAACCGTCTGCTTTGGCATGATAGCCTTTACCATCTACACTGGCTGCTAGTAAAATCTTATTGCGTCCATTCTCTTTTTCTGCATTGATGACAACCTTACCTAATTCTTGATCCATCATCGTAAAGGTTTCTACTTCCACATCTCCTGTCAAAATGGGCATTTCAAAGACATTTTGAATTTGAACTTGTCCATTGGCAATACCTTCCATCCGCAATTTTTCTTGGTCTAGTAGTTGCATCAATTCATCAATCCGAATATCATTTAAATCGACTTTTATTTCATTTTTGAAAACTTCAGATACGGCTCCTTCAATGGCAATGGATTGGTCTTTGTGTTGTAGTGCAAAGTCTTCAATTAAAAAGTAGTCTTTATTGAGATATTCAGCGATGCCTCCACTAGTTTCCCAGAGTTTATCTGCTACTGTTAAGTTGATCGAATCAATGTGTAAACGTAAGGTGTCGGAGGTGGTGATAAAGTAGCCTTCAAAGTCCAAATTGTTATAAGCCGTATCTTCTTCCGCTTGTAGATTAAACTGAATAGTGTCTTGATACACATCAGCAGATAAATAGACATCATTGACCGTTAAAGTAGGGTTTTTACTGATTTCTTCTAAGGCTGCTCCCACCATCAAATGCTCGGAAGAGGAGCCAATATTGAGGCTGATGTCTTGAAAAGTAATATCATCAAAAATGACTTTCTTTATCTTGGTTTCTAATTCAACTTGGTTGCTTTCTTTGTTAAATTGTCCCTTGATGTGTCCAGAACTTACATAATCTAATTTGGGATGTAATAAACGGGTAAATTTGATCGGTTTTACGATCTGAATACCGACTTCTATATCGGCTGGTTCTTCTGCCAACATCTCCACTTCTTTAAAATAATTGGGCAGATAGTGATGAAGTGTATGTTTTACTTGATTAGGTAGAGTTTTGAAACTAAAATCTCCTTTGAAAAAGGCAATCAAGTAATCAGAATCTAAATGAATGAGTCGTTCTCCTTTTTTATTTTCAGTAGCATTGAGGGTAAAAGCATCAAATTTGTATAAACTATCGTTTCTTATCAATTGTAGCTTTTCAAATCGCCCTTTTCCAACAAGATTATCTATGTTATTTCCTTCAAAGTTAAGATCTGCAAGACCTTTGATAACAATGTCTTCTTTGCTCAATTGTAATTTTTTGAGGTCTAAAGCAAAGACTTCGGTCTCAAACTTGATTTTAGGAATGCTATCATTGAAGTTGATGGCTCCATCAAAAGTCAGGTTAAAGTTTTCATCATTGGCACTAAATTGTCCTTTAAAAAGCTTTCGATCCACCATTCCATCGACCATAACATTTTGATAACGATAGCCTTTGAAGTCGAAGGTTTCTATATTTCCGTCTATCTCTGCAAATAACTCATTAATTTTAATGCCTTGACCTTTGACATCGGTTTTAAAGGACGCAAATCCAAAATCATCATTATTTAAGAAGGTTCTTAGGTCAAAATCTTTTAAGACCACTTCTCCTGAATAACGAGCAATGTCATTGATTTTCATATTCAAATCCGTTGTAACAGAACCTATGTCGGAAGTCAAGGCTCCTTGTGCTACAAAATCATTGTGATAACCTGTAAAGTAGCCTTCAAAACGAATGTCTCCTAAACTAGTGATATTCTTTGGAAACTTGGTGGTCGGAAAGAAAGACATCCAATCTTCCATCCGAGTTCTCAACTTTTCTACCTTAAAATTGATAAAGGTATTGTCAATGTCTGGAAGACCTCTCAATCGAACATCCCCTGCAAAGTAGGTATGTTTTCCAGCCCTCATTTTGATGTCGCTTCCTCTAAGGTTTTTGATTTTCCCTTTTATTTTTCCTTCTAAGGCAATTTGTTCTAAACTTCCCAGTCGATCCGCAATATCATTACGAGCCATCGCTAAGATAAAATACTCTAAGTCTTGAATACCGATACGAGATTCTTTCAAGTCGGCATTCAAATATATTTTTTCAACAATATCTTCCCAATCCCGTAAATCTTTGTATTTAAATTCCAAGAAATCTCCTACTTCGCTATGTGGAGTTTTTAAAGCAAAGTCTTGGAGATGGGCATGTTGGTTACATAAAAACAACTGTCCTTGTAGTTGATTGACTTCAAAACCTGAAATATCTTTTAGTTCTAAGCCCGATAGTTGAACTTGTAAGGTATCTTGATGAAATGAAATATCTTGGGCTTGAATATGGATGGGAGCCAATTCTAAGTTTTCAAAGTCGATGCTTCCATCATTGGTAAAGTCGGGATCGCCTTGTTGAATAATCGCTAATCCCTCTCTTAATTCAAGGTTTTCTACCATCAAGGTCCAATCTCCAATAGAAAGAAGTGGAGCTGGTTCTTCTGTTTCCTCAAGTTCTACATTTTCATCAATAACAATTTCCTCTATCTCTTCATCATCGTCATCATCACCTCGTCCTGCTTGCCTAAACTGTACTTGTGGTTGGGTAATATCGACGTTAGAAAGTGAGATTTTTTGTTCTTTAAGGTCTAAATTTTCTACATCAATCAGCCCTTCTCCTAAACGAACATATAATATTTCATCTTTAAAGACATTTTCTAAGTAATATTGAATACTTTTGAGGGATATTTTTTGAAGGTCAATATCCCAAGATAAAGGCTTTTTATCAACACTAATGGTATCTTCTTCCGCTTTCTTAAAATAGTCAATAACAAATTGATAATTAAAAGTATTTTCATCAACTTTGTAGGTGTTAATGTAAGCATCTTCTAAAGAAACTTCTTTAACAGCAATTCGTTGTCCAAAAATTTGTAAGACATTGACATCTACTCGAAGGTCTTCGACAAATAATAAGGTATCTTGTTGGTGATCTTCAATATAGAAGTTTTGGAGATAAATATCATCAAATACATTGACATGAATGGAGTCTGCATGGATATTGGTTTCCATTCCATCAGCTAAGGTAGCAATGACTTTTTTGACCATCCAAGCTTGCGTTATTGGACGAGTCAATAGAAATATCAGTCCTATCAAAAGCAGGAAAAAAAGCAAAAAGCCCAGAGATTTTTTATGTCCTTTGATGAATTCCAAATTAGCAGGTTAGATTTATGAGTAAGACCTTTCTTATATTAAACGTCACAAAGGTATTTATCGGTCAATAAAGTACAGATTTTTTTTGTTTTTTTAAGACAAAATGGGAAGGTTTTTGTTTAAACATATAGCAAGAGTACATATAATATGAGTATAAACATTTTAGCAATTGAATCATCTTGTGATGATACGTCCGCAAGTGTCTGTCAAGATGGAAAGATTTTATCGAATTTAATCGCCAATCAAGAGGTCCATAAAGCCTATGGCGGAGTCGTTCCTGAATTGGCTTCAAGGGCGCATGAGGAAAATATTGTGCCTGTGGTGGACCAAGCATTAAAACGGGCAAATGTAGACGTGAAGGATTTGAATGCAGTGGCTTTTACTTTGGGTCCTGGATTATTGGGTTCGCTTCTGGTAGGATGTAGTTTTGGCAAAGCATTGGCTTTGGGTTTAGATATTCCTATTATTACCGTTCATCATATGAAGGCACATGTTTTGGCTCACTTTATTGATGATCCCAAACCCGATTTCCCATTTTTATGCTTGACTGTATCGGGTGGACATACTCAAATTGTATTGGTACGAGATTATTTGGATATGGAAATCATCGGGGAGACCATTGATGATGCGGCTGGTGAGGCATTCGATAAGTCCGCTAAAATGTTGGGCTTGACGTATCCAGGTGGTCCCTTGATTGATAAATATGCGAAGGA
>JAHDBB010000325.1:0-1224 GCA_020630635.1 Chitinophagales bacterium | reverse complement strand
GGGATGATTGCGATTTCGGCTTACTACCAATATTTGGCAAAGGATTTCGCAGGGCAAGAGGTCGTGCCGAAGGCGAGGTTTGGGTTTTAGATTTGAGTCCATAGTCGATGGTCAATAGTCCATAGTGTGGTTCATTTTTTACCTGTTGGGACGATGGGACGTTTCGGTTCAGTTCGTGCTTTTGGGGACGATGGGACGTTTTTAGGAGTATATAGTTAATGGTCAATCGTTTTTTAGTGACAAGTGAGAGTGAATGGTGACTTTTTGATTCAGTTTGTGAGTTCAAGTATAAACCAAAATCCTATTAATTTTCCATAATCCTAAAATCCTATTCATCTTTTAGGCTAGGAGCGAATGGTTCATCTTTCATTGCGAGGGAAAGTCCCGCTGTCCGTTCTCATTCGTGTAGCCATGTTTTTCTAAGCCAACGCTTCTCACGAATACCACTACCATCGGGGCTATTTGGGAAAGGACAGAACGCTTTACAAACTAAACCGTTTTAAAATTTAGAGATTAAAACTTAGAATTTAATCTATTCGGGGCTAGATCGTTGCGGTCTCAACGTTTGTATTTGGGAAAATTTGACAACTTTGGTTCTTTTCTTGGTGAAAGTTGTCAAATTGCAGTTCATTTCTAATTTTAATTTTTCTTGGTAGCAATCCGATTGAAACGACATCTTTTTTCTTTGATTGTTGTGCAAGCCCTGAACCTGCAACCCAATTGACTGTGACATATTTTGTAAGGATCTTATCTCATTAAAAAATCTGTGAACATCACGTTCCTTTCCAATTTTTGTTTTAACTTGGGACAAAATATGATGCTATGAAAGATTTAATTGTTTCTTTGATTGTGAGTGCTATCTGCATCTTTATTGGTGGCGAGGTGTTACCGAATGTAGAAGTGTCTGGTATTCAAACGGCTTTGATTGCGGCAGGTGGTTTGGCGTTGGCTAATACGTTTATTCGTCCTATTTTAAGAGCTATTTCTGCGCCTATTCGCTGGATTACATTGGGCTTGTTTTCCTTTGTGATCAATGCGATTATCTTGATGTTGGTCGCTTACTTTGTGGATGGCTTTAGCTTTACGGGTGAATTTTTTGGCTTTGTTTGGGCATTGGCGTTGAGTTTTGTGATTTCGGTATTGAGCACCATCTTTGGGATGTTTGTGAATTAGTAGTCGATAGTCGATAGTCGATAGTCGATAGTCGATAGTCGATAGTCGATA
>JAHDBB010000324.1:725-7224 GCA_020630635.1 Chitinophagales bacterium | reverse complement strand
CATTATTTACATCTTCATTTGCATCATTATTACCATCCTCGTCTAAATCCCAACAATTGATACCATCTTCACCGTCTGCTCCATCATCTCCATCGTCACCATCAGCTCCTGCAGGACCTGTAGCTCCAGTATCACCTTTAACACCTTTAGGACCTACTGGTCCAATTTCACCGGTAGCACCTTGTAAACCTGTGTCACCAGTATCTCCTTGTGCACCTGTATTTCCTTGTGCGCCTGTATTTCCTTGTACACCTTGTGGACCTGTACTACCCTGAATACCTTGCACACCTTGTGGACCTGTTGGTCCTGTTAAACCTTGAGATCCTTGAATACCTTGTGGACCTGTTGGTCCTGTTGGTCCTGTTGGACCTGTTAAACCTTGTATGTATATTGTATCGATACCAATAAAAATAGTATCTGTAGCCGCAGCATTTAAATTTCCTATGGGGGACCAAATTTGGCTTATTTCATCCCAGCTATAAACCGTACCAGACGTTATGTCTACGTGTAAATCACCACTATATTCACCGTTTTCAGTTGGTTCATTGCCAGAAGTTACTTTTGCCCCAGCAGCTCTCCCTGCATAAAGGGCATATGGTACAGATTGTATATCTGAACTTCCTACTAACTCATAACTATTCCCGCCTTCAGAATCCATGTACACTTTTAAAAAGTGATTATCCTCATCCCAGCGGATTTGCTCAAATGCTCCAACAACTGGAACACCGCTTCCAATAGGTACATTAAATAGACCTAATTGGTTTGTTCTTACATCAAAAATTTCACAGTAAACCTCGTTGTTGCTCTGCGTAGCAATCTCCCCATTACAAACGCAAATCTTCAGACCTATATCCTGATTTGCAATGGGATCTCCATTTGCATCCCGGCTAACCGCCTGGTAGTTAATATATTGATTTGGTGTTTGTGCTAACATGAGTACGCTAACCAACACCATTCCAATACATAGTAGAAAGTTTCTCATAGTATCTGTTTTGTTGTGGTATAATATTTTATTTTGTTATTTTCTATTGAAGACAGATAGCCCTGTCCATAAACATAGAAGGGCTTTATGAAGGAGTATTATAATAAAAGAGGAGGAAAATAAAAGAGAGGGAAAGTATATATTAATCTAATTTTTGTATCTTTTGAGTTGTAATAAGCTCGCCTTTAGGAGTGGCAATAGAAAGAAGATAAAGTGCATTGTCAAAGTTGCGGAAATCAATCATAATGTTATTGTCTAAAACATCAACCTCATTTGTCATTAAGATATTTCCTGAAGGAGAATACAAGCCTATTAATACCGTCTCTTCTTGATAATCAGAGAGTGTCACATTTAATTGGCTTACTACAGGATTGGGGTATGTAGTAACTGTGTATTCAACATTTGAAGTATTTTCAATTCTTAGAAGATTTACCTTTTTTGTATCTTCTACTTGACCTGCCTCATTTATTTTAACTAATTGATAGTAGTTTAAACCTGTACTAGGATTACTATCTACAAAAGTCTGTTGCTCAAATTCTGTGGCATCAGGTGTATAAGCATGTATAGTTGTATAATTAACTCCATCCAATGATCTTTGTATCTGAAGGCTTCCATTGGTTATAGCTCCATAAGTAGACCAATTTAGAATATTACCATCAGCTAATACTTCACCATTGAATGCTAACAACTGTAATGAGTTGGTATTACAATCAATATTATCAACTGTAATAGTCTGATTACAAAATTGTCTATTTTTCAAAGCAACTGAGAATGTATATGATGTATTATTTGCAAAAGGACCATCTGAAAATTCTTTTGAAGTTACACCATTGAATGCATCAGCATTGGAAGATGAAATAATAAACTCTTGATCATCTCCTTCAATATCCACACTTACCATGAACTCATCATTGCCAACACAAGATACTTTGGTATCAATGTCTAACTGACAATCAAATAAGTATGGCTGGTGAAAACCTTGTGTCAACAATTTGTCATTGATAGATATGGCTCCAACAATAGGTTCACCTATTGTCCAACTTAAAGTGTTGCCATTTTGAACACCATGAGTTGTTCCTGCAGTGCCAATGATTTGATTTTTGGAATTTTGAGCATTTGTATTTAGCAAAAAGAGTAGTACAAAAGCAGAGAGTAGTATTTTTTTCATACTTTGAAAGATAGATATTAGAAATAGTTGTGTAAAATTCATTTGATATGCCCACATAATTTAGGGCAATATGTTTAGAACACATTGCCCCAAAGTTAAGTGGGATAATAGAGCCTTAGGATGCTCTATTGGGTAAGACCATAATTTTTGTGCTATTTATGTAATCTTACCTGTTTAGGAGAATGCTTTGTCAAGCATTGGGAGAAAGATTTTATGTACAGTTTAGTGTAGATTTCAAATAATGAAATTATAAGTATTGAGAGTATGGTTTTTAAAGAACCATATTTTTATTTTACCTCAAAGTTACAACTTAGTTAAGAAAAAAAAAAATCAATCTTTATTAATTTATTCAAAAACAGTTAGTTAACAACAGATATTTTAAGTGTTTTTTTACATAAAACATTTAAAATCATTAAAATAAATAGCCAAAAAGCATTAAAATATAAATTAATATAAAATTAAAAAAGATTCTTTTTAGTTGTAATTATTTTGGTACTGTGGAAAAAAGTGATGGGATTAATGTGTTTGATTACTCATTTTTAAGTTCCTCAGTCAATTTTCCCACTTGTGGAAACACTCTTTATGCTTCAATTTTCCCTGTAGTTCCCAAAATTAAGCGTCCCCGGGAGGACTCGAACCCCCAACCCCCAGAGCCGAAATCTGGTATTCTATCCAATTGAACTACGGAGACATCATATATTTGTTACAAAAAAACACTATTATTTTTTAGAAGATAAATCTAGTGTTAAGTCACTTAATATGAGGAAATTATTATAGTATTATTCACAATTTAAATGAAGGTCTTAATTTCCATTTGTATAAATTGGTCCTCAATAGTTGTGTCCTAACCAAATAGCCCTGATAGTAGTGGTATTGCTGCATTGGTGTTTTGGCTTATAAGCAAGGCAGCAGCAATAAGAACGGGTAGCAGGACTTTCTATTGCGACGAAGCTTGATTCTTTCGCTCCTAAAAAATAATTTTGAGCTGGTATTTTGCTCCTTTTTCTGCAAATTCTCGCAAAATTCGATTATTTTTTCCATTATTAATAGAAAAATGATAAAAAAATTGTGTAGTTTTTTGAAAAGTTTTACCTTTGCACTCCTAAAAATTTAAAATTATGTATGCAATCGTAGAAATAGCAGGACAACAATTTAAAGTTAGCAAAGACCAGGAAATATTTGTACATCGCTTGCAAGGTGATGCAGGAGATAGTGTATCTTTTGATAAAGTCTTGTTGGTAGATGATGGTGCAGTCCGTGTAGGAACTCCTGCTCTATCTGGTGCTAGTGTTCAAGCAACTATTGTTGAGCATTTGAAGGGAGATAAAGTGATTGTATTTAAGAAGAAGCGAAGAAAAGGCTACAAGGTATCTAATGGTCATCGTCAATGCTTGACTAAAATTAAAATTAACTCTATTATCTAGAGATAGGGAATGGTAAAAAATGAAATGTTATTTTTTTCATCATCCAAAAATAAAATAAAATGGCACATAAAAAAGGAGCTGGTAGTAGTAATAACGGTCGTGATAGTAAAAGCAATCGACTTGGTGTAAAGATCTATGGTGGTCAATTGGCTATCTCTGGTAATATTATTGTGAGACAACGAGGTACTCAATTTCATCCTGGTAAGGGAGTAGGTATAGGAAAAGACCATACCATTTATGCTATTACTGATGGAACAGTTGTATTTACAAAGAGAAGAAAAGATAGAAACTATGTTTCAATAAAGCCTTTTACACAAGAAGAAAAAGTGGCTTTGGGCTTAGTAGAAGCATAAAACTATCTTGAAAACTGTCATTAAAAGACAAAAAAATAAAATATGAGACCTTAAACATACAATGTTTGGGGTCTTTTTTTTTACTTTGCAATCTGTTAAAACTTTTGATCATTATAAGGTTTTACATGATGGTTTTCTTAAAAAACCTTAAAACTTCATCAATTAACTAAAAGATTAGTTGTATAACTAAAAAAGTTGTTGTAAGTTTGTACCATCAATTAATTAATTTCTAAATTCAATAAAATTTAAACAAAATGAAAAAGAGTTTAATGACTTTAATGTTAGCCATCATTGTTTGTTTTGGCTTTGTTGCTTGTAATCAGGCAAGTACTGCTGGTGAAAAAGCAGCCGATGCTACTAAAAATGTGGCTAATGCAACTAAAGATGCTGCTACTAATGTAGTAGATGCTACAAAAAATGCCGCTAATACGGTGAAGAATGCTGCTGAAAATGCTGTTGATCCTGATTTACCTAAAACGACTGTTGAATTTGATAAGACAGTTGTTGATTTTGGTGATATTACTCAAGGTGATAAAGTAAAAGATGTAGTGACTTTCACTAATACTGGTAGTGAGCCTTTGATTATCTCTAGTGCTAAGGGTTCTTGTGGTTGTACTGTGCCTCAGTGGCCGAAAGCACCTATCGCTCCAGGTGAGACAGGTGAAATCGAAATTGAGTTCTCTTCTAAAGGTAAAAAAGGTAAGCAAACTAAGACGGTTACTATTCAGGCAAATACTGATCCGAATCCAACTCGTTTGACTGTTAAATCAAACATTTTGGTTCCTGAAGGTGCTGAAGCT
The DNA here is from genome assembly GCA_020630635.1 of Chitinophagales bacterium. Taxonomy (GTDB): domain Bacteria; phylum Bacteroidota; class Bacteroidia; order Chitinophagales; family UBA2359; genus JAHDBB01. The sequence goes on along the minus strand of JAHDBB010000324.1, from coordinate 2,497 downwards.
AAGTAATCAGATTTTAAACGAAATCAAAAGCCTGTTCTCCTAGGAGAACAGGCTTTTTTTATTTGTTAGAGCTTTTGCTTTTGGGTCAGTCCAATGCCAAATAATGCAAAATCATATTTGGTAGGATCTTTTGGGTCGAACTGTCTTAGGGCTTCGGTCAATTCTAAAGCTGTTTTCCAATCTGTTTGTTTTCTTTGAATGAGTCCCAATTGACGGGCAACTCTGTCAACATGTACATCTAAAGGACAAATTAACTGGGCTGGTTTGATGGTTTTCCATAAGCCAAAATCTACCCCTTTTTTATCTTTGCGAACCATCCATCTTAGAAACATGCAGAGTCTTTTACAACTGGATTTTCGGACAGGTGTTGAAACATGTTTTTTGGTACGGTGTGGTGCGTCTGGTAAATCAAAGAATAAATTGTGAAAACCAATAAGGGCTTTTTCGATGGTTTGATCCTTAGAATTGATAAATTGGCTAAAGGCTGTTTCTAAAGAAGTGTGTTGTTGATAGAAATGATTGAAAAAGTAAATGAAATAGAGTGTATCCGTAGCATTGAATGTCCGATGCTTGAAGTTTTCAAAGCGTTTGAGGTCTTTGGGTTTATGATTGAGGATAAAGTCGTGGGGAGCATTGTCCATCAATTGGATCAATTCGTTGGATTTATTGATGATGGTTTTCCTACGTCCCCATGCTAACATGGCTGACCAAAACCCCATAATTTCAATGTCTTGTTGCTTGGTAAATTCGTGTGGAATGGAAATCGGATCGTCTTTTATGAAGTTGGGTTGATTAAATTCTTTAACTTTGGCTTCTAAGATGGTTTTGAGATTGGACATAAATGAAAGATTTTGTGGTGCAATATATGTTTGTTGTAGAAAAAATGGGCTTTTTGTGTTCATAAAATAATAACATTTTGTGAGATAAAGCTCAAAACAATACAAAACATATACATTTCATAAAAATATTATAGTGGTTTGGTGAAATTAATGGCAGTATTTTTTTGAATTATAGTTTATTTGCTAAATTTGCTGCTGTTAAATGATTATTAAAGCTACATTATGAAATTTGAAATATTCCAAAGCGAGAAAAATCAAAACTTTTACTTTAGATTAAAGGCTGATAATGGTAAAATTGTTTTGAGTAGTGAGGGATATTCTAATAAAGCTAACTGTCAGAAAGGGGTGGCTTCTGTGCAACAGAATGCTGGAGATGATGCTAAATATGATAAGCAGGATTCTGAAAGTGGCAAGGCTTATTTTAATCTGAAAGCTGCCAATGGTCAAGTTATTGGTAAGAGTCAAATGTATGAGTCGGCAGAAGGTCGAGATAAAGGGATTGAATCGGTGAAGAATGCAACAGATGCTGAAATTGAAGATTTGACAACTGCCTAAAACAAAATTTAAAATAGAGGGGGAAAGTAGTGGTTGGATAACATGTTAAAGTGTTATCTGACCACTTTCCTTTTTTTAGGACCTACCATTTTTTGAGTGACTAGTTTATTGTGACTGGTGACTTGTTCTTCCCTTTTGAGATAGCTCACCATTTATTTCTACAAATAAAATTTTATTGGTTTTTTTCTTTTTTGGAGCGAAAGGCTATTTACTTGAGTGACAGGTGACTTTCTAGATAGTTCGTGCTTGTTGTGACAAGTGACTTTCTGTTTGTTTTGTGTTTTTTCTGTTTGGAGCGAAAGGCTATTTACTTGAGTGACAGATGACTTTCTAGATAGTTCGTGCTTGTTGTGACAAGTGACTTTCTGTTTGTTTTGT
>JAHDBB010000324.1:0-625 GCA_020630635.1 Chitinophagales bacterium | reverse complement strand
GTTTTTTCTTTTTTGGAGCGAAAGGCTGTGGCTTCGTCGTTATGGAGAGTCCCGCTGTCCGTTCTTATGCTAAAAGCCTCACAAAACCTTTTAGCCAAACTTCTTAGCATACCACTACCATCGGGGCTAGTTGGTTTTGGTTAGGACCTTGTGTGACCAGTTTTTAAGTGATTGGAAATGAAGGAAGTAAGGAGGAAAAATAGGTAAGAAAAAATTGGGTATGGGCAAAAAAAAACAGACCCACCCACACCGCTCAACTAAGTTTACCCTTGCTGCCGCTAGGCCCTGGGGGATTATTCAGGAGCTGGTCGAATGAATCTGAGGCGCAAAGATACGGCGTTTATTCATAACAACACAATATTTTAAGAAAATAATTGGATAAAATTTGATTTTGTTTAATAAATAAAGACATTTCTTTATCTATGTCTTAAAAACTTCGTCACTTTCCTTTAGATTCCTGTCATTAAATCAGAGAAAAGGCGTTTTTTAACTGATACAACATCAAAAATAAGTATCTTTGCGCCAAAATTTCGGGATATAGTCAAATAAGTTCTAATAAGTGAGAGGGATTTCGATAGTCGATAGTCGATAGTCGATAGTCGATAGTCGATAGTCGATAGTCGAT
>JAHDBB010000004.1:10440-38941 GCA_020630635.1 Chitinophagales bacterium | reverse complement strand
AAATAGAATATTGTTATTAATAAATCCCATATCCATTACATCATATTGATGAAATAGAGTAAACTGTTCAACCATCTTTTTTAAGTTAAAAACTGTAAAATGATTACTTCCATTTTTTAAAATAGCCAAATGTTTAAGATCTCTACTTAGCGAATGATTAAACATTTCACTTTTCGGTATTTGTCTTAAAATTTCATCATCACCAAGCTTTAAGATATTAGTCGTAGCCACTTTAGTATTATAAAAAGCATCTGTATAGAATAAAACATACTCTTCGTCTTCAGAATTATAGTAATAGAAATCTGGAAATTTTTCTTTTCTTATAATCGGATCAAAGATAAAAGCTCCAGTCTTTCTTATGTATTTAGAACTTCCTTTTCCGTTTAATGAATATATATTAATTGTCCCATTTTTTCCATCGCCTGATGGATCTGTAAAAAATATAATATAGTTACTATCTTTGGTAAAAACATACTTATCTAAATTAATATAAACACCTACATAAAAATTGGAAAATTGCTTTATTGCCTTATAATCCCCACCTAATCTCAACACATTAAGAGTTCCTATTTTTTGTTTTTTTGTTTTTGCATCAGTTATGAAAGCCAAATATCTACTATCTTTACTAAATTTAAAACCATAATCCATACTTCCAATAAACTTGTACGGATCTTTTGTATCACTCAGATTTAGAATATTCATTATATATTCATTATGCTCTAAGTCTTTACTAAAAAAGACAAGGTGTTTTCCATCATTGCTATAACTTTTAGAATACCTAGAGAAATAACTATTCCCAAATACTCGTCGTTTATTATTTTTCAAATCCAAAACATTTAATTCACCCATTTTTTCTTCTGAGTTAAAAGAAACATCTTTTGTAACGTTTGTATAAAACACTAAAAAATCACTTTCATTTAAAAGCTTATGGCAAAATCTATCAGAAAGACTTGTTTTATCAAAAAAACAATTTTCATACTTATTCAATAATCCGCTTTCTAAATGTAACACATTTAAAGTGCCTGAATTATCTGTAACATCTGTATAAAAGAATAAGTTTTGATTGTCATTATTATAGTGATAATCATCTATAAAATGAGTTTTAAAATGTATCCTACTATAATGGCAATCTTTAAAGCTTAAAAGTTTATCTCCTCCATCTAATGCTAAAACATTTAGCGTTGCAGTATTTTGTTTTTCAGATATATTAGTAGGATAAATTAAAAATTTATTATTCTTAGTTACGAAAAAATTTATTGAAAAAATTTTAAAGTCTTTTATGTCATAAAATTTATTTTTAAGTTTTATACATTTAGTATTACTTTTTAATTTTAATATATTTAATTCCCCAGAGCCTAAAGAAGTATTATCATTTGTTAAAACAATTAAATTTCGACCATCGTTACTATAAACCTTTTTATAATCATAATTCTCAAAAATTTTAAGCGAAGATTCATTTTGAAGATTTACTAAATATAAATCCCTTTTACCTTCTTTTTTAACAATAAAATCCACAAAGTTACCATCAGGACTAACATCATGACTTAAAACATCTGAATACTTTCTTAAGGATACTTCACCATATAAATCCAATATATTTAATGTATCATATTCTGAACTTAAACATTGATTATAAAAACTTAAGAATTGATTATTTCCTAAGAAATCAACTCCCAAATTCTTGACATTATCAAATTTCAGTATATGATTTTTATTTTCTAAATCCATTATATTTAGTGTACCATCATATACTTCAACGAATTCATCAGTATAGTTATCTATATTTGTAAAAAAGGTAACATATTGACTATTTTCACTAATTGTTATGTTCTCATGTATTTTATTATCATTTGTGATAAATTCTTTAATGGAATTATTTTCGGAAAGAGATATAATATTTATTTTTTTCATTCTATTAATATCTTCACTAAAATAAAATAGATGCTTTGAGTTTTTTGTAAATTTATAGCTATAGCAATTGTCAAATTGTTTAAGCTGAAAATCTCCATCTAAATTTAATACATTCAACTTTCCATATATAAATTCATCACTGTCATTAATATTCGGAGCATACTGAAGATCTGAAAAAAAGCATAAAAATCTATTGTCATTACTATATACTACTTTTTGATAACGATTATCTATCTGAAATTTATTTAATGTGCCATTTTTAATTGACAATACATTTAATAACCAAATACTATCATGTTGGTTAAAGGTTGAAAAAGAGAAGCTAGACAGGTCGGAGCTAAAGGTAAAATCATTTGCATCAATAAAAGTATTTTTTCCGTAATTAGGTATTATTTTTAGTATTTCAATAGCGATTGTATTAGAGGTGTCATTTCTCAGAGATTCTTTTGATAATAACCAAGCTAATTGAACATTATCATCTTTAAAAGCTTTTTGAGCCTCGTAGCTTAAGTATTTTGAAAGACTCTTTTTATATAGTTTTATGTTTTGTTCAGCATTGATAGTAGAAGTTTCTGCTATTAAACGAAGTGAGTCTGATTTAACTTTTTCAAGTTTTGCTATGTTTTTCTCATATTCTGCTTCTTCTTGCTTTTCTTTAGCAATATTTTTTTGTTCTTCAGCTATTAAGGATTGGTTAATTGCTTTTAACTTTTCCTTTTGGGCATCAACAAAATAATGCCCAGCTGTTATTGCTAAAGCAAGTGCAATGAAAGTTACTATCAGTGCAATGCTTGTTCGTTGCTTTGCTTGTTTTGCACTTTGTTCCGCGTTTTCTCTAAGTATTTGTTCTTTTTTAGTTCTATTCTGAGCTGCTTTAAGTCCCAACTCTTTTTCTTTTTTATGATATAGTTCACTTGCCTCAATTCGTTTTTTCAAAGGAGTAGGAAAAGATTTATATAATTGATAAGGTCGTATATAATCTAAGTCTTCTTCAGAAAAATAACCCTGCCGCTCCAAATAAAGACTATAAATATCCTCTGCTTTCTCTCGCATTTTCATATCTTTAGTCAAATTTTGCCCAACAATAAGTGCTAATAAATCATGGCTAATTTCATATAGAGTTTGATCATTTGCTTTTAATGTTCGTATAATGCGTCGCTTCTCTAGCTCTTTTAGTAACCTAGATAAAGGAGTCTTCCACACTACATCTTTATCTCTTAAATCTTTCAACAATTCTTCTTCGTTTAACTGAAGCTTAGTATAACGTTCTGAAATCATTGCAGCTAATACTTCTAGGGGTAAATTTTCAGAGTATTCTCTTTCCAATTCTATGAGTTGACCTTTTAAAAAACTATCTAAAACGCCTTCTAGATTATCGTTTTCTTTTATTAAACTTATATCGAGTACTGGTAAACCACCATTAGTATTTTTCTCCCTTGCTCTCTCCCAAAGTTCAGATAAAAATACCTGTACATGCGTCAATTCTATCTCTCGCTTTTCATCGGGTAGTTTTGCAATAATTCTCTCAGTAAGCTCTTCAGTATTTTCTACTTGAAAGAAAGTCTTATACCGAGGTGCTTCTAATATCTTGAAAATTACTCCTCTCACGTTAGAGCGTCCCATTTTCTCTAAGCGAAAACGATGTTGAAAAATACTGGGACACAGGTATTCGAATTCCGAAAGATGCCCAACAAACTCTTCCCTCATAATGAGTATGACCCTACAAGGTACCTTGTACCGTATTAGAATATTCAATCGGCGAAAGAATCCTTCTTTCTCTTCTTTGGCACCCAATATCAATAACTCTTCAAATTGATCAAAAAGTAGATAAATCGGTTGATATAGCTCTCCAAATAGATATTCTATAGCTTCACCAAAACCCAAGTTTTTAGAATTTGGGAACCCTGAATTTGGATCCAAATCCATTTTTTCTTTCAAAGCGTCATTAATCCGAGCATAAACGGATGAAGTCATATTATTGCCCCTACGGATTGTCAAAGCAAACCAGTCCGCATCAGAAAATTGATTGCGAAGTCCACACTCAATTAAACTGGTTTTACCTGCTCCAGATGGACCATACACCAATAAATGTTTTACTCCACTTAATGCATCGTATAAATCAACTCTTTCTTTGTCTCTTCCAAAGAACACATCAGCATCATCTTGTCGATAAGAATCCAAAAATTTAAATGGAGAAGTTGACTCATTCATCTTTTCGAGTTTTTAAAAGGTTTAAAAACTTGTTCGAGTTGCTCGAATAAATCATCCCATTTTGGTTGTTTAATGTTTTGATTTTTTATTTTTATTTTTTTATTGGACTGGATGTTTTGGTGTTCACCAAAAGCTAATTCATTTTTATACTGAGCATAATAATACTGTCGATTTACCATCCCTGTATAATAATAGATTTCAGGAGTTTGAGTCGTCTTTACTGAATAGACGCTCTGATCAATGATTAATGGGGATAAAGAAAGTGGTGGGTCAGTTTTTATTCGTTCCAGACATTGCCCAACATCTGAACCATTAAATAGTAATACGCTATGATTAAAGGTGAAGCTTTCTTCTATGGAATACATATTATAATCTTCCCCCATGCTCATAGCTTGCAAGTACATTCCATGTAACTCGCCATATAGGTGCACAAATTTTTTAGCAGATCCTAATCGATATTCCAAATTAATGTTTTTGATAGATACTAACCGATATTTTGCAACAAAAGATATTTGACGCAACCAATAGACTAACGCTGTTAAGTATTCATCCAACAATCGGTCAAAATTTACATCTTCAACTATTTCATTTGCCAGAAGCTTATTCCTTTGTTCTTCTAAAAATAAAGCATTGCTATATAAGTCATTTTTTGTATCTGTTAAGTTATAAACAAAGAGATTAATTTCAGGCATAAAAATATCTCTCCCCTTCAAGATATCTGTTGTAATAAGTAAAAGATTAAGAAAGTCAAATCGATCCGATTGACTTTCTTCTTGTTCTATAAACTTAGTGACTAATCGATTTCTCGTTTTTATTTCTAATTGTAGCACTTGGGCTAATTGTATATAACATAAATATTTGAGACTTGATTGAAAGGCTTCTGTCATAAAAGATAATCGACGTAACGTACGTTTCTTTCCTATGGCTGTCCCCATTTTTTGAAGAAACGTTTCTATAAGCCAGCCATAATGTTCAAAGATAGTCCAGGGCTTAGTTCCTACTTTAACGTTTAGTTCTTTAAGTTCTCTTTGTAAGCTTTGAACCCAAACGTCTTCCTCAGTTATAATATTTTCTGCTAAATCAATAGGTAATATTTTCTTATGATTTGCTTGCCCTAAGAGAAACCCAAAATTAGTTTCTGTAACAGAATCCTTATCATACGTTTTACCACCAACTTGAAAATTTGGATTTTGATGTTTTTCCAACAATGTAAGCAATGAATCCATCTTATTATGTAATTCCTGAAGCTCCCCATTAACATTTACTGTTATAAGACTATCCGTTACCCCCTGAATAATAATATTTTGATTGCCTTGTATATCTGATTGGTTTTCCATTTCGCTTTTTGTATTATATTTTTTCTATAATTTCTCTTTATTCTTTCCAGTTTGAATATTGATACCGCTACTTGTAAACCCTTGTATATTAATATTGTTATCACCTATAATAGTAGCATTATTGCTAATTGTAGCTTGGTGTTCCTTTAAGTAGGTATTTACTTCCTCTTGTATTGAAGGATTAACTATTATACTTTCTTCAAGTTCACGGAGCATATCAATCAAAGCATAACGGATTTTATTCTTTTCGACAGAAGCATTATCAAAATCTATAACTCCCATTCGAATGGATTTTATTACATCACTATACCTAGCTGATTGAAGAGTTAATTCGTAGAATTCTGGACTACCTCTAAACAGATTTTTAGCTTCTTGGATGGCTTCTTTCATTTGATTTTTGGCAACCAACTGCAAAACCCGCTCAGAATAAAATTGTATGTTATTCATCTTTTTTGTTTTAATTTAAGGGAAATAAATATAATAACATGGTACTCATGCAGTTATATAACTAACCTGGTCTATCTGCAGCAGTCATCCCACAACTAGGGCAATGAATATCGAAAATACTCCATACTGAAGTTTTGTGGTAATCCCAATAACTTCCATGCTTAAATAGTTTAGTTTTACAGTTCCAGCAATAGTCTATATAAATATCATGACCACAATCTTTGTTGTCACATTTGCATATATAGTAATACCTGTTTGCCCCCCTTGCTTGTCTATTTAAATTGATATTCCCTACTCCACAACTAAGACAAACCATTTCATATACAGGTTTTGGATCAATATTTCTATCAGGTTGTTTTGCGTTATAACTAGGTTCTATTAAATATTCAAATGCCATTCCAATAGTTTTTTTAATATTATCGACATCACCTGGCTTTATTTTTAAATATCCATATTTGTGAAAAGGAAAAGATACTTGATCGTCAAAGAAAATTCTATCCCCACCAAAATTTGTTAGCCTTGATAGAAAATTATTATGGTGTTTATCTTCACATGGATGTAATATGAATACAAAATAATTTGAACCAATAATATACTTATCTACTAAATCTTTAGCATCGTAAGTTACTGATAGTTTATAATTATAATTTTTAAACTTGGAATCAAGTATAATATGAGATGTTCGACTTCCATGAGTTATCTCTAAAACAAAATCGGGTCGTTTACCATTTGAAAGTTGTTTTTGATAATGTAATGTAACTTCACGTCCTTTAATATTTCCAACAAAATTAATAACAAAATGATTTTGAATTTTCTTGACATTTGGAGATATATTTTTTAGTAATGTCTTCATGCTTTTAAGGTCATGCCTGAATCCATAATTTTCCTCCAAACATTTTATTATCATAACCAATGACCATAATTCAAACACCTGTGGCATCTCTCTGATACCATAATCCGTAACTTCTTCGTATAAATCAAAAACATCAACATCTATACCTTCTGATTTTAAAATTTCTTTATAGTAGCTATAAGCATTTCGATAATGTATATTTTGGATATATGTCATTGATGGTTGAAATCTAGTTAATTTTCTAAAACTTATCCCTTTGACAAATTCAGAAAAAACGTATTTCTTCAAAATTGGATCAAGCTGTTGTAATTCTTTAGAGAAATTCTTTAGACTATTATTCTGTACTTCTATTTTTTTTATTCTTTTCCGTAGAGTTGCAATCTGATTATTCCGTTCAAGTTCTAACTTGCTTTGTTCCCTATGATTTAAAATGGAAGATAATTGCCAATTATTTTCCTTTAAAACTTCGTAATTTCTTTTTTGCCTATCAATTACACTTTTGTAATTTATACTTAATAACTCTATACTTTCGATAGCCTTAACTTTGTATTTTGGATAAGAACCAGCCGAGCCACTTTTATAACAAAATGCTTTTATTCTTAATCGTTGTGATTTTTGAGGCTCAAAAATACTATTCATTGGAGTTGGAAAAGACATTAAACAATAATCTCCATCTTTTTTCAACCAATAATCATAGTTATCTGATTGATATACTATTTCGACAATCATAGTAACTCGACAATTATCATTATTACACTTTCTCAAAACTAAATCCTTATTGATATACCAATTTCGTAACCAGGAATCATAAAATGATTCTTGGGCTTTTATTTGGCTAACTATTCGTTGTTTGCTAACGGTTTGTGGTTTCTGAAGCTCTACTATTTTTTTCTCAATATTATCAATTTCGGAGCGTAATCGATTTAATTGTTGGTTCGAAAACCGATTATTATAATTGATAATTTGAAATATTTTATAAAGCATTAAACATAGAAATCGATTTTCATAATTATCAAAATTTTCAGTAAACGACTTTGAAGGTAAATTTCCTGACACACCAGAAATAGCTATTTTTCGATAAGTGGCAGGTATAGGCTTTACTTTTACTAAAGGTAAATTTTTGACAGTATAAATTAACTCTTTCTTGGGGTTCTTTAATATCTTGTCAAACTCTTGGAGAAAAGCAATAATTAAATGACTTTCTGCAAATCTGAAAATTTTATCTCCCCATTTCACCTCAACTTTCTCTGTATTAACTTTAGAACTATTTAATGTAATTAAATTCCATAGCTCTCCCTCGAAATCATTCTTTAATCGTTCAAAGTCAAAACCCTCAATAGGGCTATTGATATCTAACTCAATTGTATTATTTATGATGCTATCATTATTAGATATGACTATTTTTATTTTACCCTGTGTATTAACAGATGGACAATGATGATATCCCATACCTCTTGCTCCAATTCTCCAGTCTCCTTTTATTATCCACCAATCCCTTTCTATATTATATAGTTTAGAATGATGTTTTTCCCCTTCATTTATCATTTCTAAATAAGGGGTCTGAGAAGACTTTATGGCAAATTGAAAATATTTACTTTCTTCCTTATGATAAAGAACAAGATCATACTCGTATATCCTTTTATCTTCATTAAAAGAGTATTCAAGAGGTCTTTTACCTTTTACTAAACTTTTATAATGGTTAGGTTTATTCCACTCTATACTAACCATAAATATTTCAAACTCTTTTTCCATTTCTATGAGTAGAAATTTATCTGACCATTATTTTGTTGTCCATTATCTATCATTGTTCTTAAATAACTATATGCTACAATTCCTTGATCATACTCATTTTCTCCCTCAGTTTGTGCCATTTCTAAAACTGTTAGCTTTTCTTTAATAGCAATGAGCAGCCTTTCTAATATTTCAATTTTTGATTCCCCATCACTTCTTTTTTCGTTTCCATCAAAAACAAATCGAGGTAGTATTTTTTGATTTATTATAGCGTTAAGACTTAAGCCCTCAATATAATTTTCATCATAATCTATCACTTTAGAAAGCTGATTATTATAATTCAGAGCTTGCCTTATTGATCTAATACCAAAATCTATAGATAATGGTATTAGAAAATCCTTATTAAACTCTTTAAGGCTATTAGTAATAAAACCACTTCCTAAAGCTGGATATTCTGCCCTTCCTCCTAAAAAAGATGGGTGAACATATACAGGCTTTAGCTCGACATCATAAGCACTATTCGCCATACGAATAGAAACAATATCTTCAATAAGTAATGGATTCTCAAATTTGACAATATGAACTCTGTCAAGAATTTTTGGAGAAAAATAATTTGTTGTCTCATCAATATTAATAGCTCCAATAAACCGAACATTATTAGGAATCTTTATTGTAGATGGAAATTTTAAAATATCTAATAATCGACGCCTCATTTTAGAATGAATTTGTAGTAAGGTTTCTTGTTCAGAATTACCTAATAATTCAAAGAATCTATTTCGAATATCGTCTGTTTCCAAAAAATCTTTCCAAGAGGATATGTTTTCACCTCCAATGGCACCTTCAATAAGAGTAAGCAAGGTTTTGAATTCGGACATAAACAATTCTTCCTCGTGTTTTGCATATAATTCTATTTCTGGTTCCTCTGTTCGTTCTTCCATTTTTGATAGAAAATCAGCAAAATAATACTCTGCCCTAGCCAAGTTCATTTCATCTAAACATATAAGATATAACTGATTAGGATTTTGAATTGCTTCAGAAATAGCTTCCGTAAAAGGTGTTGGTAAAAAGGATGATTGAATTGGATTATAATAGCCCAACAAGTCGTCTGAACTAGTCCAGTTGGGTTTTACTGGTATTATTTTAGCGACTGCACCAAGAGCTTCTGCAAAAGATTTTACTATCTGTGTCTTTCCAGAGCCTGACAACCCACTTAATACAACTAAATCATTAGTCATAATAAGGCTAAGGAAATTTTTGATCTGAAAATCAGTATAAATCAAATTTTTTCTGTGATATAAATACTGTTGTATATGTTTTACTAATTTTGGAAAACTGCTGGAAAAATCAGCTTCAAAGTCGAGATATAAGTCACCTGTATTAAATGGGGAACTTGATAAAGCATCAATATACTTTTTAGTATCTTGCTCAGATAAAAATTCAAGATTTTTACATGTTTCAACCTTTCTCTTCAAAAACTCTACTGTTGCTTCCATTTCAGTTTTTTCTTTTAAAATGTTAGATAACCGATTTTCATTTTCCCCTATGTCATTTGTCAAACTTAATAGTGTTTTCTCATTGTCTTGTATAAGATTATATTTCAATTTAATTGTTTCATTATACTCCTCTATTATTCCATTATACTCTTCTTCTTTTTGTCGCTTTATTTTATCTATATCATTTGATAATTCAAGTTCTCGTTTTTCTTTTTCTTCTTGGTAGACCTTATCCAGACTTTGTATTTCAGTATTTAATCTAGCTACTTTCTCATTATTCTCAACTTCAATTTTTTTAAGAATTTCTGCCCTTTCCTTAAGATCAGCTAATGCATTGACCTGGTAATTTATACGCTTACCTTTCTCAACCTTTTGAATTGTGGTTTGCAAAAGAAATGGATTTCTACGTTTTATACGTTCTTTCTTTGAAGCTAGCATGACCCCAAAATGATATTGTTCATCGTTTTCTAAACCCACAGGATTGTAGATGAATATTCTATCGATGGTATGCCCATTAGGATAGAAGATATCATTACCATTTATATGAGTAGTTTCTTCAAAAAAACCGATACTTGGATTTGATCTTGACTTAACCAAAACACCCGACATCATTAGATATTCTATACCATTATGTTTTAAAACATCTTTGATCAACTTATAAGATGGGGATGCAAGCAATCGATTGAATTTAGTTTCATCTATTTCATTATCTCTTTTAAAAATGTTATCTCCTTTTAGTTTTTGAATATCCTTAATAATATCTTTTTCACTTTGAGGTTTATTTGATTTGACATTGCCTTTTATTCCTTTCTCTATTTTTTTTGTATTAAATTGCTCTTTACTTAGTTTTGCTTTATTATATTGTTCTTCCGTTAGTATAAAATTTTCATTTCTCTCTATTGGTTCATTCAAATGGGCAAAATACTCATATAGAATATCCGCTGTCACCCCAATTTCTTCTGATAGCTCTTTTATTGTCATTGCTTCAGTTTGTTTGAGTTTAAAAATCAGATACAAAGCAAAAAATCAGGCAAAACAGTTTCGAGATATCAACGAAACTATCCAATAAGATTAGAGGTAATACAACAAAACATTTCAAATACTTACCTATATTGACGATATTTATAAAGTAAAACTTGAATTGCTTTTCTTTAACCAGAAATTGAAGAACATTCATATCTTTGACTTGAACCTAATATTAATTTTAGCCCTTCTTATCGTTTTCTATTTTATAGTATGTTATAGTAATTTTATTTAAGCAATCATTCCCTACACCACCACCCCACTCTCGTTATGCTTTTCATAAGCCTGATAAATCAAGTCCATCACATAGTCCAATTCATCAAGAGAAGTTAAGCCAACTTCTACATCGCCATTACCCCACCTTCCCAACTGAGAAACATCTTTACAAAGTTCTTTTGGATCGTTGATTTCATCCATTCGCATATTCAATGAAAGACGGAGGCGTTTCTTTTGCGGTACGATATCCACAAAATTAGTAGAGGTCTTGAATGCAATGTAGAGTTTCTTGTATTCCTCGGATACAGACGTATCAATATTGAGAATCCGTTTTTTAAGTGATTGATAAAGTGTCATAATATCAGATTCCATATCATATTGTGCCAACGAATATTTGGGCTTACTTTTATCAGACTTACTTGCACGGTATTCATTAAGTACTGCGTCGTCAAGACTAGGTTGTATCCAAATAGTTAGTGTTTTTTCAATCAGCTTTTCGGCTCTACTTATAATGGAGTCCTCATTCCAAATATCCTTATCGGCTACACTTCGGTTTAGTCGTAATGGACTATCTTTAAATCCTCCTTCCATTGTTTTTTTGACACTAAAAGGTCGGTCACTTAACTCTGAATTATAGCCTGTAAGTGTAAGGTTTCCAATAGTATGCAAATACTTCTCCTGGATAGTCGCATAGTCCTCCCCAAGTTCTTTCTGCCATTGTTCCGAAAGGTTTGGATTCTGAGGTAAGATATGTTCGATAGTATACTCTTCAATATTTACCTTTTCCTTTCTTCCGCTATTTTCTAATTTTCGGAGTAAATAATTCCTGGAACGGAAATTATATACGTCCTTTATCAACATTTCTCTTCTCATCTCAGCATCTGACGGAAAACGTCTGTAAGAAGATAGTAGCAAAAATTCAGCTTTGACACTCTCAAGGTATTTATCCTTTTGTACTGACTTCATAAACCCTGCAAAGGTCTTATTCAAACTATTCGTTGGAATGCCACAAATCACTCTACGAAATACATAACTTTCTATAGTACGAACTATTTCCAAAAGCTCCTCAGCAGACAATAAGCTATTACTATAATCTTTGTACAATTCTAATAGCATCGGATAGGCCACCTCTACTCGTAGAACACTCAAATCTTTAAATGCTTGTTGTAAGGCTTTTTCTGGTTCAATAAACAAAGCCATCCTTGCAAAGTACATTGCATAGCTAAATACATCCTTTACCATATCCTCTACTCCTGAGTGTATGACATTTCCTTGAGTATATTCCTTGTACTTCTCATAAACTTCACCCTGTCGAGGAATCTTCCCAGTCTTTACGGTTAAGTAATGACGCATAAAACTATCAAATACCGAGGCATATTTATTTCCAAAGGTCTGTTCCATTGGAAACCAATAGGTTTCATATAGATGCTTTTGAAGTTTTGGCTCTTGCCCCATCAATACATAATTGCGTATAAGGTCTGCCTGAGATAGCTCTAAGCCTGTTGAGTTCAAGCTTTCGAAAATGAGTTGAGGATTATCTTTTCCTCTTTCAAGTGCTACATCTACGATAAACAATTTTTGGATACCATTATATATAGATCCTATATTTTCATCCGTTATTTGAGATTGGAAAAAGTCAAAATTATCTTTTACTCGTGGACTTGAATTTGGTGGTAATGGTGTATCCTGGATAAGAGCCATCAATGTCTCTTTATCCTTTTTTGTTAATAGCAATTTATGATATAGCTCTCCATCTTCTTCAGCATTTACCAAATAGTAATTCCGAAGCTTCTTGTGGTTTGTATCAATACTAGCATCAGGATGGTCTTTCAAATACTGCACCATTGCTGCAATGATAAGTGTAACCGTTGTAAGACGTTGTTGTCCATCTATTACCAATAGTTGTGGGACTTCTGAAACCGTATGTATATCTTGCTCGAAATACACTACAGAACCAATAAAATGACCAGGACGATTTCCATCATCATTGATACCTATGATGTCTTTTAGTAATTGCTTACATTGTTTCAATTGCCAACTGTATGTCCGTTGGTAGATGGGAATGATAAATTGTTTAGCTCCATGTAAAAATCGGAGGAGGTTTGCTTCTTTTGCTTTCATGTTTATTTGTTATGTTTCCACAAACAACAAATATACGCATATTGATTTAATTACATAAAATTATTTAATATAAATAATATCTTATCAACAAACTAATATACCTTCTCTTTCTAACCCTTTGTAAAAGATACCTTTCAAACCAATGTGAATTAAGTCCAACTAAAAAAGTATGTATCATTTGAGTACATTCAGCGTTAGGCTTTAGCATTTCTACCAAGAAAGTATAATTCTTAGCAAAGGTAACTTTGGCAGTTATATATAGAGTAGAATTCTTGTTTAGTTTTCCTTTACAAATAGATCCTACTAAACCAATCGTAGCTACACCATCACCCTCTCCAAGCGATCCTTCGTAGCTTGCCAATTAGGAAATAGTTTTTTGAGTAAGGTGTAAAATGCGGTACTGTGATTGAGGTGAACAAGATGGCAAAACTCGTGGATGATGACGTACTCAATGCAACGTTTGGGAGCTTTGATGAGTTCTAAGTTGAGATTAATTTGACCGTTTTGATTGCAACTGCCCCAGCGTTTTTTCATCCAACGATAGTTAAGCGTTGGAGTACCTTTATAGTATTTTTTTATGAGATAAAGATTTGCCTCAAATAGTTTTGTGAAGTGTTGGATAGCTTTTTCTTTGTACCAAGCTTTAAGTAATTTTTCTATTTGCTTTGTATCCGATTTTGATGGTACATTTATAATAATATTTCCAGCCTGTAGCTTTACAGAAGATTGGTCAGCCTTTACTACTTTTAAACGGTACTGACGACCGAGGTAAAGATGTGTTTCGCCACTTATAAATTTTCGAGGAGGCGTAAGTGGACGGAAAGAAATAAAAAAATCTTGCTGCTTCAAAATCCAAGCAGCTTTTTCCTTTACCTTTTGATTGATTTTTTCTTCAGAACTATCTGTAGGGGCAATAACTTGTACACTATTATCTGGATGTACCCGAATGCCTAATGTTTTTCGTTCAGCAAATTCTAAGCTGTACTTTATTGTCGAAGTTCCGTATTGTAGTTTTCTCTTCTGCATTATTGATATTTTAGTATCGCTACTTTTACACAATTTTCTATTAGCTCATCAATTTTATCCCAATCTGTTTCTATATCAAACTTTTGAAGAACTTCATAGATCGCATCACCAAGAGCAATATTGATTTTGCCTTTAACATCATCGTTATGTTGCCATTCAATGATTTTCTTACCATTGAGATGGATCTGTTCAACAATTGTGTTGTCAATTACTAAACTCGTTTCGATATGAAAGGGCGTTTTCAATAATTCTTCTGATTCAAAGATCGATTTGCTAAAATTGTAAAATGCCAAAGCAGCTTCCTTATCCACTAATTCTTCTGGTGCCCCATCCGAACGACCATTAAAGAACTGATCTTCTTGTTCCTTCACTTTCCGAAGATACTCTGCTTCGTTGATACGCTTTTGGTGATAGGCTTCTATCGTTTCTCGGATAAGCTCCGCCAATTTTTTATAATAAATTGGATCTTCTTGCATCTTTACATTGATCGCCTTTATTGTGCGACTGGCTATGTGATCTGCTCGTGCTGCTTTACCTGTTATTTTTTCTACTTC
Source organism: Chitinophagales bacterium (assembly GCA_020630635.1). Lineage (GTDB taxonomy): Bacteria > Bacteroidota > Bacteroidia > Chitinophagales > UBA2359 > JAHDBB01. The sequence goes on along the minus strand of JAHDBB010000004.1, from coordinate 24,018 downwards.
AGCTTCCCGTTCCTCTTTATCAAATATATTGACGAGTTCAGTCACTTTCATGACCTCCCCTTCTGTTGAAATATGTTTGTTAATTAATTTTTGGATTTGCGGTTCAAACTCTTTGTAAGACAAATCATCGTTGTACCGTCGTTTAACATCTACTCTTAATTTTAAGAAAAACTTCGCATCTCGTTTATACGTCACAATCTTTTTTTCATCTGTATCATTGATAAACTGAACAGAGGATAATCCCATTTTTAGATAACGTGCATACAAACTCAACTTTTCATAAAACTTATTACGTATGTCTTCTGGTTTTAAAAATTCTGCATAAACTTCTGGCTCTAGTTTTTTATCTTTTAGCGTCTTGAAAATATCCCAAAGATCAGCATGAGCTTGTGGGAGCTTTTTGATTTCTTCGGCTAAATTCGTCAAGGCACCTTCGAGTTCTTCTTCGTCAAAATCTGATAAACCTGTATAGGTACTCAACGCATTATCTAAGTTTTCTAAATTGCCATAATAGTCGATAATGTACCCGTAATCTTTTCCAGGATAAACCCGATTTACTCGTGCAATGGCTTGCAATAACGTATGTTCTTTCAGAGAACGACAAAGATATAATATGGTATTGGCTGGTGCATCAAAACCTGTTAATAGTTTCGCTACTACAATCAGAATTTCGGGATGTTCCCGCTTTTTGAATTGACTAATAACACTTTTTTCAAAGGTTTTCAAATCGCCATATTTATCCAACATGGCATTGAAATAGTTATCCTCTCGTTCTTTTTCTTCATTGACATTGTAGAAACCATCTTCGGTACCTTCTCGTTGATCCGATTGGGTAACGATGACTTCTGATGTTACTTTGCCTATAGTGTCTAAATACTCTTTATACAGCAATGCTGTTTTAATACTTGGAGCAACTAACTGGGCTTTGGGTTTGTACTTATCATTATTCGTTTGAAAAAAATCGACGTAATGTTCACTGATATCCCACGCTCTTTCATATACAATCTGTTCTGCTTTATTAAGTTCATTAACGGTGTTAAATTTCCGTTTTAATGCTGCCTTGCCATAGTCCGTTAAGGGTTCTGCTATTTTATCAAAGTATCGGTTGATTGGTTTCTCATTCAGCGTGATAAGATTGTGGCGACCTTCGTATAATAATGGTACAACTGCTCCATCTTCTACCGCATCTTTTACCGTGTAGGGCAAACCAATATAACCTCCAAAGGTGCGAGCTGTATTTTTTTCCTTCTTCATCAAAGGCGTTCCTGTAAAAGCTATAAAACAGGCATTGGGAAATACACGTTGCATGCTGACACTAAAATTGCCATACTGCGAGCGGTGTCCTTCATCTACCAATACAAAAATATCGGACGAGGTAAAGGGCTTTTTGCATTGCTTAACGGCTGCTTCAAATTTGTTGATGATCGTAGTGATAATAGCATCACTTGTTTCGTTTAATAATTCGGCCAAGTGCGATCCTGTCTTTGCTTGACGAACTTCTTTTTGACATTTTTTAAAGGTATCCGAAATTTGATCATCTAAATCAATACGATCCGTAACTAATATGATTTTGGGATTCTTGATATCGCTACTTGCAGCTATCATTTGTGCAAGCATCACCATCGTTAACGATTTTCCACTTCCTTGTGTATGCCAAATAACACCGCCTGTTCGTTTGCCTACCGTATCGAGATGGCTAATACGTTTCAGGGTATCATTCACAGCGAAGTACTGTTGATAACGAGCTACTTTTTTGACTCCGTCATCATACAAGGTAAAGTTTCGCATGAGGTCTAAAACACGATCTGGACTACAAAGACTATAAAGCATTTCGTCTTGCTTCGTCACTAAACGTTCTTCTTTTTCTAGACCATCAAAGTAATAACGTGCATAGCTAAAGCCTCCTTTTTTACGCTCTGAAAACAACTGTTCTTTTTGCTCATTTGTCAGCACTTTATTTTTGAGTGCCTTTAAACTATCTTTGTAATGTTGTTCTTTTTCTTTGCTTGAAAAACGTTCTTTCCACTTTGACCAATATTCTTTGCTCGTACCCGTAGTTGCATAACTGCCATCACTTGTCGCTATACTCAAGATCAAACTCGAATACTGATATAAGGCACGAATACCGTCTTTGCTAAAGTTGCGAATGTGTTGCTCCACAGCCAATTCAGTTGGTGATTTTGTACCTTTTAGGGAAGGTGTTTTACACTCAATTACTACCATTGGAATGCCATTGATAAACAAGACAACATCAGGACGATAATGATCGCTGCGTGCTGTACGTAGCACACTGAATTCTTCGCTGACATGGAAGCTATTATTAGTCGGATTTTTCCAGTCGATATAATGTAGTGTGTGGCTTTTTTTATCTCCATCAATACTTTGCTCAAAGGATTTGCCTAGTGTTATCAAATCGTAAAAAGCAGCATTGGAATTGATAAAACCGTCTTGTATCGGCAAATCTTTGAGTGCAATAATAGCTGCATTGATATTGGAATCCGAAAAGTCGTAGTTTTGCCCCTTCCGTCGAATCGTATTGATTTTTTTGAGTTGTGAGCGGAGTACATCATCAAACAATACCGTTGACTTTTTTCCACCTCGCCAATCCAACGCTTGTTGGGGAGCAACGTATTGATAGCCCATGTTGATAAGCAACTGTAGAGCAGGTATCTGCGAGATATGGTCTTCCAAAAAAGATGGTGTACTCATGGCTCTATTTTTTTCTGTTTTTCAATTTATCCTGAAGTTGTTTGAGTTCTAATAAATCTTCTTCGTCTGCGTTGATGGCTTCTTGTTCTTTTCTTGTTTTGTCAAAATCATCATAGATGTCTCTTATTGTTGCTTCCATTTGCTTTTTGGAAATACTTCCATGATTTGTTAGTAGTGGTTTTTCGTTAAACTGGATAATGGCATCTATATTTTTCTCCCAAAATTTCATCGTAAGGTCTTTCCGATCTTTTGCACGCAATTCTGCGGTTTCTAAAAATACAACGACAAAGCGATTGAGACTGTCTATCTCATCTTCTGTGAGATAATTTTTTGCAGTCAAAATATCTTGCTTTCGTACTACTTTTCCTTTCCAAGAAGTAAGTGCCATATTGGGTTTTGTGGCATCTGCTCTGGATACAATTATTTCAGCTGCCGTTTGACCTGTAATCGCATATAGGATTTTGTTTTGTGTTGCTGCAAAAAACATTTGTATCGCCTTATCGGTGCCATCATAGTCGCTGCTTAGTTGAAAGAGGTCTCTTACTTTTTGATAAAAGCGTTTTTCGGAAGCTCGTATATCTCGTATGCGAGCCAACATTTCATCAAAATAATCAGGGCGATTATCTGGATTTTTTAAACGTTCATCATCCATCACAAAACCTTTGAGCAAGTATTCTTTTAGGTGAATATTCGCCCAACGCCTAAACTGTATCCCTCGCTTACTACGTACCCTAAAACCAATCGCCAAAATCATATCTAACGCATAAAAAGCTACTTCGTAATCCTTGCCATCAGCAGCAGTTGTCAAGTAATACTTGACAACTGATTTTTCTTCTAACTCTTTGTCTTTTAATATGTTATTGATATGCAGACTGATGTTTTGCTTAGAGGTGTCAAAAAGTTGTGACAGTTCGGCTTGGTTCATCCAAATATTGCCGTCTTTAGCATATAGTGTAATGGCTACCTTCCCATCGTCTGTATTATAAATAATAATATTTTGCTCTTTATCCATAGCCTTAATTTTTATCTATTTTTACTCGACGTTGACCTGTCAACAATTGCTGCATTAAACCCTTCTTTTGGGATTCTAAAGTCGATAAATACGCTTGCACTTGATGGATTTCTTCGTCGGACTTGGTAAGAACTTGGGCTATTGCTTTTTGTTCAGCTAATTTTGGGTATAAAAATTTTAAGGTAGAAAATTCTTTATAACTTATTTGTTTCCCATCTCTGATACCATAAATGATAGAATTCAATTTATTAATGAAGGTCTGGGTTTTCATATAATCTTTATAAAAAGTCTTCGCAATTGGTATTCTTTCTCTTAAAACTGTATAAGCTGGACTAACCAAACCAGTATAATTTGAATACTCAATTCCTCCTTGAAAAGATCTCAGACTAATAACAAAATCTCCCGCTTCAATTAATTTATAATTTGATAAAGAAGATTTATCATATTTAATATCAATTCCTGTCTCTTTTCTAGGAATAACCCCTTTATCTTGTGTCGCTGATAATACTTCTAAATTACCTTTATGTTTTTTATTGGAAACACTATTAAATAAATCTCCCCCTCTTATAACCTCCCATTCCCCACTAAAACTAGGCAACCGTTTTTTACCAGTCAGTAATTGTTGCATCAAGCCTTTTTTGCGTTGTTGGAGTTGGTTGATGAGGACTTGGGTTTGCTCGATGGCTTTGTCCCAAGTGGAGAGTATTTCGGCGATCTTTTTTTGTTCGGGGAGTGGAGGAAGAGGGATTTTAAATTCTTCTACATTTTTTTTACTCAATCCTTCTCTATTTCCCCCTGCCTGTTCCCTTAATATTGATTTTTGACCGTTAAAAGAACTGATATAGAATTGAAGAAAACTTGGACTTAGTCTATTTTTAATTGTTCTTATTATACAAACATGCTGATTAACATTACCTTCATTAAAACAGCTAGGTACAACACAGCTTCGACCCAAGGATGCCCCTGTTATATTTAGAAGTACATCGTTAGGCTTCACTATAGTTCCTTTCATTTTTAAATGAATATCTTCTGGAATGTATTTAGTGTTTTTTAGAAGAAGTTTATTATTATTTATATTTTGACTACGAATGAATCGAATCCCATTTTTTAAATAAATTTTATCACCTCCTCTAGGTGTAGAACCACTACCTATTTTTAAAGTATTCTTTTCCAAGGTAGCAACTTCCCACTCCTCAGGAATCCACCCCAGTTTTGTTTTTTTATAGCCTTTTTTTTGTTTTACTATAGTATTCATCTTGTGTATTTGTAGCGTTGTTTAAAAACCTAATTCTTTGAGGTAGTCCGCCATTTGGCTTTCCACTTTGGTCATTTCTTTTTTGATATTGCTAATTTCTTTTTGAGTAGCTGCAATATCAATCGGTTCTTCTTCTTCAAAGGTATCGACATAGCGAGGGATATTGAGGTTATAGTCGTTTTCGATCAGTTCGTCAAGCGTAGCACGGTAGCTATACTTGTCGATATTTTTTCCTTTTTTGTAAGTCTTGAAAATCTTCTCAATATCTTCTGGTCGGAGTATATTTTGGTTTTTACTATTTTCAAAATCACTGCTAGCATCTATAAAAAGGACATCCGTATTCTTCCCTTTATTTTTATCAAAGATCAAAATACTCGCAGGTATACCCGTCCCATAAAATAAATTGGCAGGCAAGCCAATAACTGCTCTGAGTAGATTTTCTTCGATGAGTTGTTTGCGTATCTTGCCTTCCGAGCTACCTCTAAAGAGGACACCATGTGGTAGCACCACACCAGCCCGCCCATGCTCATTGAGCACTTCGATCATATGTGTAATAAAGGCATAGTCGCCCTTACTCTTAGGCGGAACACCTCGATGGAAACGATTGTATCGATCAGCCGATGCATTTTCAGCCCCCCACTTATCAAGCGAAAAAGGTGGATTAGCTACTACGATATCAAACTTCATCAAACGATCATCTTCTACCAACAATGGATTGTTAATAGTGTCGCCCCATTGGATATTGGCATTGTCCATTTCGTGCAAAAACATATTCATACGTGCTAGTGCCCAAGTACTCCCATTGAGTTCTTGCCCGTTGAGCGATACGTTTTTGGAGTCAATTTCTTTCGCCACTTTGATCAACAAAGAACCAGAACCACAGGTAGGATCGCACACTCGATCTCCTTCTTTGGGTTCAACCAATTTGGCTAAAAGCATGGAAACACCTTTGGGCGTATAAAACTCCCCCGCTTTTTTACCAGCATCAGAGGCGAAGTTGGCGATTAGATATTCGTAAGCATCACCAATGACATCATTCCCTTCGAGGTTAGACGGTCGGAGGTCAAGTTCTACAAAGTCGGTGAGTAGGTTTTTGAGTCGTCTATTTCGATCTTTAGCTTGTCCGAGATTTGCTTCAGAGTTGTAGTCAATATTCCGAAATACTTTTTCGAGTTTAGAGCGATTAGCTTCTTCCAAATCTTCAAGGGCAACATTGATGAGTTCACCAAGATTGTCTGCATTTCTATTTTCGTAAAGAAAATCGAAGGTACTATTAGCAGGCATTTTAAAACGTTCGTGTTTTAAGGCACGTTCTACTCTAGTTTCATCACCTTTGTATTTAGCGATATATTCGTCACGTTTTTCTTTTTGTACATCGGTAACATACTTCACAAAAAGCATAGTGAGAATGTAGTCTTTGTATTGGGTTGCATCAATGGTTCCACGAAAAGTATCGCAAGCTTTCCAGACGGTACTATTAATGGTTTCTTTTGAAAGTTTATTGGTCATTATCGTTATTTTTAAAAATGAAGGGTTGCATAAATGCAGTGCCTTACACATCCCCTTCATTTTGTTGAATTAAATTAGGCTCTCACTTTACAATTAAAAGTGGGATAATCATCACCTTTCGATCTATTATTTTCCCATTGCAAAGGTTGCAAGTTGTAAAGATCATCTGTTCCACCTTTAGAAACAGGCCTAATATGATCAATTTCCCAACCATATGTAGAGTTAGTATTACCATATTCTGTCCTCTTAATAAGAGCACCACATTTGTCTTTACGTACAAACCGTTCATCTAAACCAGAGACTACCTGTCCCTTATTCCAAACGGCTTGAACTGTCGCTTCATCGAAGCTGTTGTTTGATTTTGTTCTATTGAACATAATTAAAGTATTTTATTTTATATCGCTCAATATTATCACGGATTAGAGCGAGATATAGCCGAGTCAATACCTATCCATATTTTGATAAGTAGTAAATAAGGCATACTTTTGTTTTGCAGAACATTGTTAACCTCAGGTCGGTGACAAGCCACTGAGTGCAAACGATGCCTTATTAAGTAACGAGTAAAAAATAACTTAGCCATTTCACCGATGATATTTTGAACCAATACTTCGTTATTTTTTTCAGCAATAGCTCGGCTATTTCTTCAAAAAATGCCTCGTTTTGATGCAAAATATTTATCTCCAAATGACCAACTTATGCTTTGCTCGTTACTAAGTCTTAAAGAGTGACTAGCTTTTTAAGGCTTTTTTTGTTTGTCAAATTTTGATTGTATAAATACCAAGTGATTAATAAGTCCTTTTTTAAGAGCTTTCTTTTTCTCTAGTAATTGCATAGCCAATGCTATATCTTGATCAACCAGATTAGCAATTTTCACTATTCTGTGTTGTTCTTTCAAAGAAGGTATATTTATTTTTAGCTGCATCAATTCTTTTTTAGGAATAGAAAGCATCGTTCCTCCTGCTCCAATCTGTTTCAATTCATGTTGCATTCTTGCTGTATTCAAATAATACGCTAAAAATTGTCCTAGAAAAACATCCGTTTTGGGACGCAGTAGATAAAATAAAGAAGAAGGTATTACTCGACCGAAATCTTTCTGATAAGCCCAAGCAAATAGACGGAGACCTTTACCTGTTAAGATCACATCATTCTCTTTTAGCAAAAAACGTTGCAGTTTATCACTATATGATATAAAGCTTTTTTCAAACTTTGTAAGTTGACCGTTTTCATCAAAATGACTTGCTAAAAGATACTTAACCTCTCCTTCTCTTTGGTACTTTGAATAATAACCAAACTGCGTATCTACTGTTTCTCCTAAAAATTGTTGCATAGAAATATTTTTGTAGAGCGTTTCAAATCATAACACAAAGATGCACGTTTCTGTTTTAAAAAACAAATCTGAAAGTCTCTACAAAAAAAAATAAATATCATTTTTTAGAAAAAGAACTCCTGTTCAATACATAAACCACTATTAATCAGCTAAATAAAACAAATGGAGCCTGAATTAAAAAAATACTACTAAAACAAATTAATGTTAATTTTATCGTGTAGCTCATAAGCATCAAATACCTTCTTCCATTTTTCTTGTATTCGATGAGGTACGAGGAAACTTTCTTCATTGGCTACTTTTTGTCCTTTTTGTTTGTTGAAGGAAAGAAAATTAAAACTTCCTTGTAGGCAATAGTCGTTATCTTTAATGACTAGCTTTTTGTGTGTACCTGTCAAGTTATCATTCCTTATATATTCAAAATGGGTTGGTAAATGGATTAGATAACAATTGGGGTAAGTTTGTTCAAGTCTTTCCATTTCTTTAATCGCTTTGTGGAAATGATTATCATCTTGTTCAATACCATAAAGCACTATTATCGCTACTCCTCTCTTGAGGGCTTTTTCTAACAAAGGAATATAAGTTAAAGTAGCTCTTTTGATCCAAGGACTTTCGATCAGTAGTTTCTTTTTAGCGGTTTGAATCGCTTCTTTAAAACGTTCTTGTGTTTCCCAAATAGAAAGCGTCTGCATTTCCTTTGGAATAACAGAAGGTTTAAATTCGTTTTCGAGCAAATCTTCATCGTCTTCTAATTGAGCAAAAGAAGATCGCTCTGATTTTGAAAATTCGTAGAGAATGGAAGGATATCTTTCTGTTAGTATTTTTGTCAGTCTCTTATCTAATGAATAGTCTTTATCCTTGTTTCTGATTTCGATATAAGGAGGAGATTCGTTTTCACCTGAAAGCAGTGGAGTGTATTCGATTAGATAATACGCTTGTACTTTTTGATTTCCTGAATCAAATTTAATTTTCTCTTTATCGAAATCAACTAAGAGTGAATTACCTCCATGTTGAGCATTGTAAACATCTGCAATCTGATCATGTTTATGATTAAGTAGGTCAGGGCTTTTGATAGGATAGTAAATCTCAGGCTTTAATCGATTTTCAAATTTATCAGCAGCATCTAAACGAATACCTTTAGAATAAGGTAGAACTTCATCTGCAATGGCATCCATCAGAAAAATAAAATCTTCTTTTTCCAACACTTTCAAAATGCTATTGTCTTTTATATACTCATTTCCTAATGGTGTTACTAGCCATTTATCTGAGACTAGATTAAGGAATCCTTTTTCACGCAGTACATACAATTCACGTAGTAAAAAATCATCTTCTTGTAATCCTAAGAAATGGGCAAGTTGTTCGGTTGAAGTATATCCTGCATTGATAGATCGAATAAACGAAATATAAATTTGGTTGATAGATTCTTCAGGTGATTTATTAACTGTAGCACTCACTTTTACTTGTCTATAAGGATAAGCTATCGGAATAATTTCATTAATCCGATAAGCACTTGGACATTGTGCTGCCAGTTTATCGTTGATCGCTTTTATATTCATTAGAAGATGTGATTTATGTCATTAACAATCCATTCTGGTTTCAGGGCTTTCATGTATTCTTGTAGTGCTATTTTTTCAGATTTTTCTCGTAATGATTTTGGTGGTTTTGCATTTAAAATAGTATCTCTACTTCCTACAATTATAAGTAAACGTTTTTGTCTGGATAAGGCGACATTTATTCGATTCGCATTGGCAAGAAAACCAAGAGTCTCCACACCACTTCGTACCAAGTCAACAATAATGATATCCTTTTCGAGTCCTTGGAAACGATCAACAACAGAAGCAACTAAGTTACCTTGTTTAAGGTTTTTTAATTTCCTAAAATCAACTTTTCTCAGCTCAGATTGGATCGTTCTTAATTGTGCTGTATAACCTGTTATAATACCAAGTGAATAGTTTTGTATTTGTTTATCTTGATCTAACTTCATTATTAGTTCACGAATCAAGGAAGCACTATGCTTATTATAGGAAGAATCATTAGCATCTTTTTTACTCTTATGTGCATTGCCAATGTCAAAAAAGATAATAGAGCTATTGATTTTAAGATCAAGGTTATGTTCTGCTTTCTGAGGTCGTTTAACTGGTTGAATCGGGTCGTCTCCAAAAGGTTCATAAAAACATTTAGAGGTTAAGCGAACTTGATCTTCCGAACAACGACGACATTCATCTAACTGTGCTTTGAAATCTTCATCAATAGTTATAATTATTTGTTCAAACAAACTAGGTCTATTCATATAATCATCGATACTATCATACTCGTCAAGTGCTTTAGTCGTATATTCCTTTCTTAACCAACTTTCCACTTCTCGGTCAGCCGTAAGCATTGGTCGAAGCTGACGATGGTCGCCAACAAGGATCAATTTTTCGGCCAATACTATTGGGATGAGAGATTCAGCTGTAGTTGCCTTACCACTTTCATCCATAATCACATAATCAAATTCAAAATTATAACGCTTGTATTTTTTGGCAGCAATATGGCTAGTGGTTGCTCCAATCACTTGAATACTATCAATTAACTTTTGATTGATTTTACTTTTGCTATCAAGTGAACTAATGGAAGCTAACCAATTATTATGAATAGTCCATTTTGTGAAATACATTTCTAAGTCCAGCTCTACTTCTTTGTTTAAAGCTTCAATAAATTGTTCTTCTGTTTCTAGGCAATCCAAAAGTTGAGGATATTGATTGAAAGTGTTTAATATTTTTTCTAGTTGATTGCTTTTGACCTTCCATTCTTTTTTAGTATCAAGTAAAACCTTAAGCAAAGAAGGCAATAGAATACTTTCTTTTTCGACCTTTTGTAAAAAAGTATTTTTATATGATTTCCAATTAGCCATTGCCTTCCTTCTTACTTCATTTTTCCAACCTTCTATTTTACGTTCTAGAGTGTGCTTTTCTAAACTAGGCTTTTGTTGACGAATTCCACTTAAACGAACGAAAGGAATTTCTTTTTCCAATAAATTATCCAACACATTATCAACAGCACTATTGGTTTGAGAAGTAATTAATATTTTTGCATTGGGCTCTTTTTCTAATATCTGAAAAACAATCTCTGTAATAACCGTCGTCTTTCCTGTTCCTGGTGGTCCTTGTATTATGGTAAGTGGGGAACGGTGAATCGCATTTAGTATTGCTTTTTGTTGATTGAAACTATAAACAAAAGGCTTTCCATTTTTATCTGTCTGAAAAACTTTAGTTAATTCATTTTCTGGTAAAGCAAATCCTTTAAGGTTTTGAGGATTGAATATTGCATGAAGCAAATCTCTATTTTGAACTTCATTATACCTAACTTTCCGTATAGCTTCTAGTTGTCTATTCTTTTCTTCTTCTTGCTTACTTGTATTTTCAAATAAGTAACCATTAGCTGGAATTTTATCGAACTGTAAGTTTTCGCAATCTTTGAATTTTAATATTCTTTCGTCTTTATCAAAATCATAGGCTACTCCTATAAATCGGTATGACTTTTTTTGTTGCCTTTTGTCAATTTTTTCACTTAGGATATATTCAAACTCTTCTGATGTAGGTGGTGTAGCTTTATCAATATGATTGAAAATGAAGCCATCTCTAGAAAACTTTTCATTGTTCTCTATCTTAAAGGAGATTTCATGATCACTTTCTTTTTGGAACTTCTTATAACGTACTCGTAATGAATTCTTCTCTATTACTGCTTTTTCTTTTTCCAATAATTCTTTGAAAAAATTTAGCTCATTAAACTTCTCTCGTTGTCCTTCTTTATAACTTTTCTCTTTTTGTTTCTCTCGTTGGATTTTTTTGAGAATTGGTTCAAGGTTAAATTTTTCATTACCATAAACATCTGATGCGGATTTATATTGAAAAGGAAGTCCTAAGCGTTGACCATACTTTCTTACTTCATCATACTTTTCTTGACTTTCTTCTTTTAGAGAAAACTTTATGGCTTTTAATTTTTTGTCACTTAAGAGCCAAAGACAGTTTGCCCAAAACTTTTTGGAGATAACATTTATCAATATATTATCTCCCCCTTTTGGACTTACATCAAAGTAAGGTTTAAAATCTTCATCATTCAAATCTTCAATAAAAATGGATTCTGCCGAAACTGATATAAGGTTTCGATCATCAAAAGATATTTCACCCTTAATCTTATTAAGCCCTTCTTGGAAGGTATTATAATTTAATCGTTGTTGGGGTTCCTGTTTACAAGCTTCATCAATTAAAGCTTTGATGACATCAAATTCTTCTATATCTTTTTGTTGAAAATACCACTCTATTGTTTTTCCGATAGAAAAAATATCTGATTGATAAGAGAAGCCTTTGGTAACTTCCCTATTCCATTTTTCTGGAGCGGCAAAAGCTTTTGCAAAAACTACTAATTCTTTATGCTGACTCAATGTTACAGCTATGTCTGAAATACCAAAATCAATTAGATAAAAATCAAAATCTTCACTAACAAGAATATTTGATGGTGTAATGTCTCCATGAGTAATCCTATGGTTCTGTAATAACTGCTGAAGACAACTTAGTACTTGTAAGATGCCATCAAAAAATTGAGTTGGTTTGATACGATCAAAACAATCTTCAAGTGACTTAGCATTTTTTCTTTCGAATATGATACAATAATTAGTATACTCTTCGTCCAAACCATATTCTATAATCTTTGGTAAAACTTGATGACTTGCTTTTTTTAGCTGTCGTAGCTTATCTGATAAAATTTTACTAGGATTAGAGCCTTGATTAATTCCTTTAATCCATTTTGCAAAGTAAGTTGTTCCAACTTCATCTTCCACTATTGCTGTAGAAGAATATCCTCGCTCATTAATGCTTGCACCATCGGCAAGTTGATACTTTCCTAGGATCATTAAAATGTATTTTTTATTTGGGAAAACGTTTTAGTCAAACTCTATACGTAGAAATGTAATTTTTGCTTCAAAGAAGATATCCTTTTATAAAAATCAAAAAGTTATTTTTCTCATGAATTATAACATTTTGAATTTGTAAAAATTATCTTTTTCATACTTTTTATGCATACTCTTCGCATCCAATCAAAATCTTTGTGAATTATGAACTTTTCAAAACATAAAAAACTAGGTATTTTTTTTAAAAAAATTACATTCATATAACTCATGAAAAACAACTAAATCGAAAAGTTGTTTTTATTGCTTTTTTACAACTTTTTCAAACTTGTGAAATCTATCTTTTTTCCTTTTATATTCTCCGTTTCAGGCACTCTGAATCGTTGTAAACGATGAACTCTTCAAAACATAAAAAACTAGGTTATTTTTTTTAAAAAATTACATTCATATAACTCATGAAAAACAACTAAACTGAAAAGTTGTTTTTATTGCTTTTTTACAACTTTTTCAAACTTCTGAAATCTATCTTTTTTCCTTTTATATTATCCGTTTCAGGCACTCTGAGTCTTTGTAAATGATGAACTTTTCAAAACATGAAAAACTAGGTATTTTTTTTAAAAAAATTACATTCCTAAATGTTCATAAAAAACAACTAAACCGAAAAGTTGTTTTTATTGCTTTTTTACAACTTTTTCAAACTTCTGAAATCTATCTTTTTTCCTTTTATATCCTCCGTTTCAGGCACTCTGAATTGTTGTAAACGATGAACTTTTCAAAACATGAAATTCTAGGTTATTTTTTTAAAAAAATTACATTCCTAAATGTTCATAAAAACAACTAAACCGAAAAGTTATTTTCTTTGCTTTTTTACAACTTTTTCAAAC
>JAHDBB010000004.1:0-10340 GCA_020630635.1 Chitinophagales bacterium | reverse complement strand
TTGCTTTTTTACAACTTTTTCAAACTTCTGAAATCTATCTTTTTTCCTTTTATATTATCCGTTTCAGGCACTCTGAGTCTTTGTAAATGATGAACTTTTCAAAACATGAAAAACTAGGTATTTTTTTTAAAAAAATTACATTCCTAAATGTTCATAAAAAACAACTAAACCGAAAAGTTATTTTCTTTGCTTTTTTACAACTTTTTCAAACTTCTGAAATCTATCTTTTTTCCTTTTATATCCTCCGTTTCAGGCACTCTGAATTGTTGTAAACGATGAACTTTTCAAAACATGAAATTCTAGGTTATTTTTTTAAAAAAATTACATTCCTACAGCTCATCAAAGGCAACTAAATTAGAATGTTGTTTTTCTTGCTTTTTACAACATTTTGAACTTGTATATTTTATCTTTTTATACCTTTGAAACACTACTCTTTACTTCCGATTGAAACTCTCATAAACTATGACTTTTATAAGAGTTGAAATTATGTGTCTTTTATGAAAAAATTACATTCTTAATTTCTTGAAAAGCTTATTCCCTTTGTAAGTCATGCGGTATAAATCTAGGTTACATTAGGTTTTATCTAAAATCTCTAATAACCTTTCTTGTTTTTCAATTAGAAGGTTTTTAGTTTTAATAGAGTCTTCAAGTAAATTAATCTTTTCTAAAAGATGATGAGTCTGTTGAGTTATATTATTCTCTTTTTCAGATTTTTCATTTTCTTTTGTTTTCATCTCCCCTTCTCCAGTAATCAACCATCTTGCATTTATATCTGGAAATCGTAAGAGAATAGATTCCACCACCTTAAAGCTGGGTTTTGTTTTTCCTTTAATGACATTCGAAACCGTTTGATGATTTATCTCGATCAAATTAGCAAAAACAACAAGACCTCCCTGCTTATCTGACAATAGCCTAACTCGTTGATGAATAGATGTATCCATAGTGCTACGAAAATTATTTATGTAAATTATTTTGCTTATCGCAAATTTTTTATAATTTTGTTTTTTAATTATTCCGTAAAAGGGTATAATATGTCCAATAATACGAAAAAAATTCTGTACAAAAACTACAAATATTACATTGAATACTACTTGATGTTACAACCCAAAGGTGAGTATGATGATTTACTCAAAACTCTTCCTTGTTTATTAAAAATTACTGATCGGCAATTAAGAAGATATAGAAGTGCTAAAGCTGATGAACAAGTAAATATCCCTGCTGAAAAACTTATACTTTTAGCTTCAATACTTGGTGTAGATATAGATAAATTAATTACAGAAAAAACAAAAGAATTAGTACTAGAAAAATATTGTACTGATTCTCCAATCGATAAGAAATAAAAAAATACCTCTTAAGCTGGTACTAAAGAGGTATTTCATTTTTTTACATTTTAAATGTTTCCATAAAACTATGGATAAAAAATTAATTTTCAAAAATTATTTTGCTAATAATTCTAAAGAATCACAGCAAAACAAGAATCTTGTTAGAATTGTCAAAAAAAGTGAAACGTTAAGTTTAAATAAACGACTCTATCCTATCCATCAATTCGCATCAGCAGGGCTTATATTATTCCTCATTATCTCCGCTCTTACTGAAATTTTATTTATATACTCTCTGACATTTAGCACCTTCCATCATCATTATTTAGCATTAGGAATTTCTATAGTAGGAACAACCTGTTTAGAAATTTTTAAATTCCACTCAGGACATTTCTTTTTCAGATTCATTGTACAAGGATGGCTTAAAGATGGAATATTATATATTATTTGCTTTATCATTTTTGGTCTATTCTGTATTTCTATTTTTGGACTTAGTTTTTATCTCAGTGTAAATGGAGCTCCAAAGATTGTCTCTTTTTACGCAGAACAAACAGCGAATATTGAATTGATCGATGTTGACTCTATCCAGTTAAAATTTGATCAAAAAATTACTCCCCTATTAAAAGATAAGAAAGAAGCAGGAAATATTAAATGGAAAGGAACTACTACTCAACACGCCACCAAACTCTCAAGCAAAATACAGGATCAAATTAATGCTATCGAACTTCAACGAGATTCTGCCATTAGTCGAGCTAATAAAGAAAATGATTCAAAGAATAAGAAATTTGATTCTATCATCAAAGATAATGGTAACTGGTTATCAGGTTTTGGTGGAATCAGTGAAGTTTTTACACTCCTACTTTTATTATTTCTTGAAGTATATGATAAAGCTTCATACGATGAGTTGCCAAACAAGTTTGAATTATCGGCATTGATAAATGGTCGTCAAAAAAATTATCAAAACGGATCTCCAACAAATTCCTATCAGACAAAAGCTATCGATAGTTTTCCTCTCAATGGAAATGTTGAACAGATAGAAAAGCCAATTGATAAAAAGAAAGTTGTCAAACCGAAAAAAGAAGTAAAAGTTCAATCGCAACAATCATCAGAGCTTAACGACAACGACAGATTAATTATCGGTAAGATAAAGTTCAACGACAAATATTACGACGAATCTCGTTTTAAGGATTGGATGAAAAAGATAGAAGATCGCTCAATAAATAATAAATACAAAAAGAGTCGAGAAAGTAATAAGGAGAAACTTATTGCCATGCAAAAAGTATGGACGGAATACCAAAACCAGATAAAAGATATATAAGCTAAATACTAGAATAGGGGAGATTCATCTCCGCAATTAAACATTACTAAAAGATAAACTTAGGAGGTCTCACTAATTGATATAGATGGCAATTGCCCATCTGTAATCACAATTTCTTTTGTCAAAAAAATAAAAATATTATGATTTCTAACGAACAAGAAATAAAAGAGGGAGCAAACATACGTGACATCATCAGTCATTACCAAAATATCCCAAAAGGCAAAAATAAAATCCTTTGTCCTTTCCATAATGAAAAGACTCCTTCTTTTAGCATTGATAAGAAGAGAAATATTGCCACTTGTTTTGGGCAATGCCAAAAAATATTTGATCCTGTTCAATTTGTAAGGGACAAAGAAAACTGTTCTTATCCTGAAGCACTTGAAATACTTGCGAAGATCGTTGGAATAAAAATAAAGTATAGTAGTAAAGATAATATTGAAATAAAAAATAAAGAACTCGATCATCTGAGGAGCTTAAATCATTCCAATCAAATAATATCCAACATCTATTTTGAGAATACTTTTAAAGTAGTAGGGGATACAGAAAGAACGATTAATATTGCTAATAGAAATTATACTAATGATACTATCAACAAATTTAGGTTATCTATTTCTCCTAATTCATGGACGCATATAGTTGATCAAATCAAACCATTAGGCTTGAACGAAGAGCTACTTTTAGATATAGGTATCATAAAGAAAAATAAAAAAGGTGAATATTATGATGTTTTCAAAAATAGAGTAATTTTTCCAATAAGAGATGAAAAAGGAAATTATGCAGGTTTGGCTGGTAGAATTATATCTGAAGATAAAAATAGCCCTAAATATATTAACTCAAGAGAAAGTAAAACTTACCAAAAAGATCATTTGGTCTATGGCTTATTTGAACAGCAGGGTGATATCAAAAAAAAGAATCAAGCTATTATAGTAGAAGGATATACAGACGTACTAAGTCTTTATCAAAACAATATCAAAAATAGTGTTTGCACAGGAGGTCTATCACTTAGTTATCAGCAAATCAAACTAATCAAAAAATATGCAAATGAAGTTATTCTAGTATACGACTCTGACAAAGCTGGAAGAGATGCACTTAAACGAAATATTCCAAAACTATTAGAACAAGATGGCATAAGAATTTATGTAGTCGTTTTACCTGATGGAGAAGATCCCGATAGTTATATCAGAAAACATGGTAAGGATGAATTTTTAAAATATTCGCAGTTAAATCGCCAAGAAGGACTTTCCTATTTAATCCAAGAAAAGAAAAAAGAGTGTACAGACATCCAATCAAAAAGTGATTTAAAAAAGTATGCAGTTGATCTAATTTTAAAGCTCCCAAGTAAAATAGAACAGGAGGAATGGATTTCTACTTTGTGTAATACAAAATATCTGAACTGTGGAAAAAGAGATCTAAAAAATTTAATAAAAGAAACAACTTCAAAAGTCAACAAACTAAAAAGTACTAATAATCTCTTAAGTTATAACGAACTCGATCAAGATGAGAAAGCACATTTAGAACAATATGGTTTTGTAGAAAAGGATAATAAATATTATTTCTATGATAAGGAATCATCACATTTAAGAAGTCTATCCAACTTCATTATTCGGCCTTACTTTCTAGTAAAAAACAAATCTGATCCTGTTCGCTTGATAAAAATAATAAACAACAAAAATCAGATTGCTATCATCGCAATGCCTACACAAGTATTTACAAATTTACAGCAATTCAACACATCAATTGAATCAAATGGAAATTTTTTATTTGAAGGTAAATCAAATCATTTCTTAACCATAAAAAAGAAAATTTATAATATTATGAAAAATGCAATTCAAATTGAAACATTTGGCCATCATAAAGATGGTTTTTATGCTTTTGCAAACGGAATAGTTACTCCTTTAACTTTTATACCCATCGATAAAAATGGAATAGTAAGCTATAAAGAAAAAAGTTATTTTCTAGAACCTCTATCAGATATCAACCAAAAAATTAATCAAGAGAACACCAATATTGAGAATTTTATTTATATGGAAAGTTCTCTAACTATTGAGAACTGGGCTAATAGTTTTTATAAAGTTCATAAAGACAAAGGCATGATTGCTATGAGTTTCTATTTTGCCTCTTTATTTAGAGATGTCATTTTTAGGAAGTTTAATTTTTTTCCACATCTCTTTTTGTTTGGGGCGTCTTCTACAGGTAAAACGTACATCGCTCGATCGATCTCTGCAATGTTTGGAAAGAACATAGAGCCTTTTATGTTAATGAGTGGAACAGCGGTAGGCTTTGCTCGAAAATTAGCACAAATAAAAAACGCTGTCGCTTGGTTTGATGAATATAGGAATGATATTGATTATAGAAGAATACAAAACCTAAAAGCAGCCTATGATGGAGCTGGCCATCAAAAAGGGGTGAAAAGTCAAGATTATAAAACGACAACAACACCCGTTAATTCAGCTTGTCTAATAAGTGGACAACATCAACCAATAAGTGATATTGCATTATTTAAACGCTGTATCATATTATCCTTTTCTAAAGCTATTAGGACTGATAACGAAATTATACAAGGCGATGAACTAAAAGAGATTGAAGGTACGGGGCAATTGACTTCTATAACAGCAAGTATAATTCAGAAAAGAAATAAGATCGAAGAAGAATTTAGCAAACAATTTGACGCTCTCAAAAAAGAGCTTAGAAATGAAATAGGTCACTTTCTAAAGATAGAAGATCGAATGATTAATAATTACCTCATTCCTATCACGGTTTTTAAAATCCTTGAAGCTGAATTTAATCTACCTTTCACCTCTGAACAACTTAAAACCTTTTGCATAAAAAACCTTTTAGCACAAGCAGCAACGATTAATAAATCAGATGAACTAGCTATATGGTGGGATATTATTGAATTTTTACATGCCAATAAGGATATAAATGAATCGGACATTATAGTAGATCACTTATGTGATACTGTCAGAGTTCAAGAAAATGGAAATTCTAGACTAATATCATTTGAAGAAACCAAAGAAGTAGTCTTTCTTAATTTTACAAGAACACATCAAATCTATTTAGAAAATCATAGAAAGAAGACGGGTAAAACAGGTTTTAATAAATCGACACTTCAACAATATTTAAAGGGTTCTCCCGCTTTTATTGGAAGTGTTAAGGCTAAAAAATTTGATGGAGTCGTAAAGTCTTGCTATGCTTTTGATCTATCACTTCTCAATATCAATCTGGAACCTAAAGAAAAGAATCCTGCACTTTAATCTTATTACCACAAAGAATTTTATTAGCACTACCTTTAAAAAGGGTAGTGCTTTTTTTATTTTTTCTCCTCAAGAATACCAATATTCCAATACAACCCATACAACCGTACTACTTTATACAAAACACTTTATTCCTTTACTCTATCTATATAATATAAATTATTAATAATCAATATAATATATAATAAGAAGTAGTCTCCATCAAAGTATTATGATACTATATGAGAGTTGTATAGTGGTTGTATTGAATATGGACTTATACAACCCTAAGTCTAGCAAGGTGTTATTCAATTATATAGCTTTCCTAAAAGCAAAAAATAGACCCACACTTACAATACCATCATAAAACACTAATAATCAACACTATAATTAAGTCAAAGGCATATATAGTTGTACCAGTTGTGCTGGTTGTGAGTCAAAATTGTACATCTACGTTTTTAAAAAACATTTAAATTAAAGCCTTAGCTCATTTTCTATGCCAACTTTCAGACGTTCTACAAAATTTGCATTTTATAAACATTTTTACTATTTTTGTAGAAGTTGTGAAAACAAACACAAAGAATTATGTATCTAGAAAGAATAGCAAAAGTAAACTTTGGGATTTATCAAAAAACCTTAAATCAGGGGGATGCGGTCTACCTTCAAGCAAAGCATATCATCAATAATAAAATAGATGACTCCTTAACGTCTTTCACTAATCTAAAGCTAAAAGACAAGGCTAAAATCTTAGAGAAGGGTGATATACTATTTGTTGCTAAAGGTGACAAAAATTTTGCTTTTTGTTTTGAAGAGTACTCAATGCCTGTTATTCCTTCATCTACTTTTATAACCATAAAGATTGATGATAAATCAAGCATTCTTCCTAAGTATTTATACTATTACCTGAACTTACCTAATACTATTAGGACAATCAAAGACACTGCGACAGGTACAGGCATTAAAAATATCAAAAAAGAGAGTTTAGAAAAACTTAAAATTCCTATTCCTAATTTCAAAAAGCAAGTAGATCTCATTTACATGATGGATCTTTGGGAAGAAGAAAAAAACACAACTGAAAGCTTAATTGAGATACGTGAAAAACGCTTTAATCAAATTTTTCTAACTGCAGCAGAAAACATATGAGCAATCAAAAAAGTAATATCATTTCACAGATTTGGAAGCTCCATCTAAAGCTCAAAAGTAAAAATGAAGATATAGATACAAAGTATATTCTTTTGACTTTATTCTTCTTAAAACATTTAAGCGATAAATTTGGTAATAAAAGTAGAAGTAAATACACTATTCCCAATACAGCACTATTCAGTTTTATCTACAAAAAAATAAAAAGTGACAATGCTATTCAACTCCTAAATGATGCGATTACAGATTTAGAACAAGCCAATCCTAAAAAATTAGAAAACATAAGTTATTATCTTTTCTTTAGTGATTCAATCCTTATAGATTTTAAGGTAGTGCTCAAGTCTTACCTTGATTTTGACTTAGAAGATGAAGTTGAAGTTCTTGATATTTATACTTCTTTATTAGTGAAATTCTCTGAGGAAGATTCTACGAATGAAGGGGACTTTTATACTCCAATAGAAGTTTCTAAATTATTAGCCGCCTTAGTTCAGACAGATGAAAAGCCAAAATATATTTATGATCCTTGTTGTGGAACTGCAAGTAGTTTAATTCATGCAATGAATGGTAATCAAAAAGTGCATCTTTTTGGACATGAAATAAACAAAGAGATTAGTGCTCTGTCATTCATTACGTTTATTCTTCATCAGGCTAAGTTCACACTTTCTAATTCAGATAGCCTAAATACTCCTTTTAATGAACAAGAGCAACTTAAAGAATTTGATTCGATTATTGCCTGTCCACCCTTGACAAAAAAACATTGGAATGTAATTAAAGATGATCCATATGGTAGATTCCATCGTGGCATACCTAAAGAGTCTAAATCACACTTTGCTTTTATCTCTCACATTGTTGAAGCACTTAATGAAAAAGGGAAAGCAGCCATCATCGTACCTAATGGCGTACTATTTCGGGAAGGTGTAGAATTAAAAATTAGGACAGCTTTAATTGAAGAAAATCTAATTGAAGCAGTAATTGGCCTTCCTTCTAATCTGTTTTTCTATAGAAATATTGCTGCAGCTATTATTGTAATCAATAAAAATAAAACTCACAAAAATATCCTTTTCATTGATGCTAGTAAGGACTACCAAGCTAAACCAGGAAGAAATATACTACGAACAAAAGATATTGAAAAGATCCTTACTACCTATCAAAATTTCGAGACTATAGAAGAGTATTCGTATCAAGCAGATGATACAGATCTTTACTACTCTGGCTATGATTTTACTGTAACCGAATATACTCTATATCATGATCCTTATACAGTTCTTGAAACGGACAATATCGATTACCTCGAACAGAATATTGATACTTTCGAAAAAGAAATAATTACGATTCAATCGAAATTAAAAGAAATCACAAAAAAACTATTATCAAACCAATAATAATTATCCCATGAAATATTATTACGAATTCAACGAAGAACCTTTTGAACAACTTCCAAATAAGTATCAAGATTCAGGTATAGAATGGGGATATCAAACCTGGGATATACTAGTAGAAAATAAATTCATTCCCCAGTTAGAAAACAATCATGATCACTCTAACCACCTATCTGCTATATTTAATTTAACCTTGGCTATTATTTATCAAGAATGGCTTAAAGAGGGTAATGCTATAAGTCGATCTTATCCTATAGAGATAAGCTCTTTTCATTGGCATCCTATCATAGTTGGCAACATAGCAGGAATGCAAGAAATTCCTACTTATCTAAAAACTCCTATGACGACTCAAGAATTAGAAAAACAAATCAAAGAAGTAAACTATATTGTTGCTTTATCTTTCAAATCTCCCATTCATAGACTGTTAAAATCTTCTATTGGTTCAAACCAATCGATACATGCCACTTTATATGATTTCACTTTCGAGTCAGAATCTAATCAAGCATTTAATTCTAAACGAGCTTTAAAATATGTAAAGAATAGATTTGAAATCAAGAAAGGTATTCTTGAAAAATTTTGGGGATAAAGGAAGGAAGAAAGCTAAACTCCTTCCTTTCTTATCAAGATTGAACTACTCAGCATTATCATCAAGAAGTTGGTTTCCTATCTTTTTCATTCCTTCATTCACTTGTCGATTATTATAATAAATCATAGTTTGCTTTGGGTCTTGATGACCAGCTTGCCGCATCAGATCAATCAGACTAACTTCCGAAGCAGCATCAGTTATACCAGTATCTTTCCAAGAGTATAATGACAAACCTTTAATATCTTCTATAAGACCTAACTTTTGAAGTTTATTCAAAATCTTACCATGCCGATAATTCATCGTATTATGACCACAGGCTTTTGACGAATGAGGTTTTACCTTCGCCCCAAAGATCAAATAATTTGCAGGATAGTTAGTGAATTTTTCATTTCTAAAATAATGTAAATATCCAGATGGGATTGTTACTGTTCTTGGCTTTTTATTTTTTGTCAATGGCGAAGGCATATGTATCAAACCCCGTTTAAAATCAAAATTCTTAAATCGTAGCCTTCTCATTTCAGCAGGTCGAATGAAGCAGGCATAGAGTAAAACTATTGAAAGAAACAGCCATTCATCATTTTCGCTTATATACTTTGCAACTACCTTTTTCTCTGCTTCGGTAAATGTCCTTCTCTCTTTAGCCGTTTTTTCCTTTTTCTTTATTTTTGAAAATGGATTTTGGTAAATGTATTCTCTCTCTAGTAATGCATTGAAAATAGAACGCATTCGTATCAAATAATTGTTATACGTTCTATTACCAATTTTTCTTTCAATCACTAAGTAGTCCATAAAGTCTATTGCTCCCTTGTGGCCGAAATCAAGGACACGTAAATTTTTGAGACCTCTCTTATCAAGATATCCTTCAAATACGTTACACACAGATTCGTACATACCAATAGTTCGCTTTCGATCTGTCTGGCAACGAATCTTACTTGCAATATTAACAGCCTCCATTAAAGGAGTTAACATTTCTCCTTCAAGCTGTTCATCTATAAAAGGAAAACCATGCGGAATAAGTTTACTGAGTTTCTGGAGAAGCTCCTTGGCTCGTTGTTCTCTAATCTTTTTGTTGGGAATACGATTAAGATTGTACGTCTTTTTGATCCTTTTAAATTCATTGGTAGAAGAATCTGTCTGGTACCAGAGAATGTACCATCTGTCTTTGGCTTTAACCAGCCGTGCAGGCAAAAATTTTTTTTCCATTTTTAAAATTCCTCGGTCATATTTGGTCAACTTGATGACCCAATACTGACCCAAACGGACATTCTAAAAACAGATAAGCCCCTGATAACCAGAGACTTAAATGAATAATTGTAGCGGAGGCAGGACTTGAACCTACGACCTTCGGGTTATGAGCCCGACGAG
>JAHDBB010000323.1:4508-7257 GCA_020630635.1 Chitinophagales bacterium | reverse complement strand
TAAAAAATATGAAAATGAAATCAATAAATATCTTCGTTATACTCATGAGTATCTTTTGTTTTAATGCACTAAATGCACAGTGTTTGACAGATGCTCATTCTAATGTTTGGAATGATGGTTGGGTATCTTGTCAGACAAGTCCGAATCCCAATACTGTTAGAGGAACAGGACATTGGTTGTTGTATGATTTGGGTGATCCGTATTTTTTGGATGATACGCAAATTTGGAATGCCAATGAAGCGGGAAATACGGATCGGGGAATGCAAGATGTAGTCATTGATTATTCGATGAATGGGAATACATGGATAGAGTTGGGAACCTATCAGTTGGCAGAAGCACCTGGTACGAATGACTATATGGGTGTCGTGGGACCAGACTTTGCAGGCATCAAAGCGCAGTATGTTTTAGTGACGGTCTTGACGACTTGGGGAGACCCCTGTGCTGGACTCGCTGAAATCAAATTTGGTGTGGCAGAAACGATGAGAAGTGAGGTAAACTTGACCACGATTTTACAAGGTACTTATGACATTTCATTAGGTAATATGAGAACCTCTATGGGAAGTTTGATCCCCTTGAGTCAACCTTACAATGTTGCACCGTATAACTATGCTGGAACGGAATTATTGGCAAGTGTCCCTGCCAATATGGTGGATTGGGTCTTGGTTGAAGTCCGAGAAGGAACGCCTAATCAGTCGGTAAGTCGAGGAACTAGAACGATTGATACACAAGCGGCTATTTTGCAAAATGATGGCAGTATCGTAGCCTATGATGGAACGCCTTTGGCTTTTGATTTGGTGGTGGGCGCAAGCTATCATTTTTGTGTACGACACCGCAATCATTTAGACGTGATGACGGCAACTGATTTGACCACACAAGCGACGATGACGTATGATTTTACCACAGGCTTGACCCAAGCGTTTGGAACCGAACAATTGACCATGCTATCAACTGGACAATATGCGATGTTCTCTGGTGATTTTACGATGGATGGCATTATTCAAACGACAGATTTTGATCTTTGGAAGTTAGAGCCTGCTTTGATTGATGTGTATTTGAGTACAGATGGTAACTTGGATGGTGTAGTGCAAGTGACGGATTTTGATTCTTGGTTTCCAAATAAGGCTAAGTTGGGGTCAGTGGAAGTTGGGTTTTAGAATTTTTTTAATAATTCTTGGGCTTTTGAAAATATCCAACGTGGGTCGCTTAACGATTGATCTTTTAGACTTTTGATAAAGGCGTTTATAGCTTCTTGGGTTGTGTTGGGATTGGTTTTGAGCTTGTATAATTTTTGGATCGCCTTTATAAAATTGAGGTAGGCATCTTTGGTGGCTTTGGCAACAGTTTTGTTGCGGCGGACTAATTGGATGCTGGCATCGGCTAAATGTAAGAGTGCATAGCTCTCTTCTATATAATACATTTTGAGTAATAGGGCTTTGGAGTCAAAATGTAGAAAAGCATCTATGTATTCGACTTGGAGTAAATGCTTTTGTGCTTCTTTGAATTTGTTTTGATAAAAATAAAGTGCGCCTAAGTTGTAGTGTTGGGCGGTGGAAATATATTGGGGTTCGACTTTGGGGGCGTATTCTTTTATGAGTTGTTCGGCAAGGATAAACTTTTTTTGTTGGACAGCTAAACTTACCAAATTTTTGAGATGTCTTAGTGCAACATAACTTCCTGTTTGCAAAAATCCTTGTTTGAGCATTTCATAATACCAGTCAAATCTGTCTTCTTCCATTTTTCTATCTCCTGCATTTATTTGTCCTGTTAAGTAGGTAATTAGGAGGATCAAAATCTCTTTTAACTCTTCTTTAGATACTAAATTTTCTTTGAGTATTTGTTGTTTGATTTGTGTATAAGTATCTTTTGCTTCTTTGTGGAATAGAAGTTTCAATAGTAAATAGTAAAGGTGGATACTTGGAATATTTAAGTGTTTAGAACTCGCTAAGAAAGTGATAAAATCTTCTATTCTTTTTTCATCAAAATCTTTATTGGATAAAACTGCTTGCTCATTGAGTTGGGTACAGTATAGTTTTAAGCGTTGTAAAATGGTGTAAACTTCAAAGTCTTGGATGCTTTGATGGAGGTTGCTGACAGGTGTTTTGATGGAAAGATTTGCCTCAAATACGAAGGCTTCATAAGTGCTTAAAAAACGTTGTTGGTAGAATTTGATACTTTGTGGGATTGGTGCTTGTTGCTTTTCAATATTTTGAAATTGACTATAAAACTCTTTGGCTAGTTTTCTTTCGTTAAATTCTTTTAGTAGTAAATACTCGCCTAATTCCTGTTTTTTCTCAAATGCTTGATGTTTTAAAAATATCAAAACCAAGTCGTAAAGACTGGATGATAACTCTCTTAAAGCAGAGGGTTTGCTTTGTGGAAATAGCTTTTGTAAAACGACTTCTTTGTCTAGTTTGGGATTTTGAGCTAGTTGAGGATATTCCTTTTTGATGACTTCATAGAGTTGGACACATTTGGAGCGAGTGTTGAAATATGGTGACTTTAAGAAGTCTTCTAAGTCTTTGAACTCATCTTTATTTAAGGATTTTAATAATCTAAGTAATTTAGTTTTGTGCATTTTTCTAACATTTTTTAATTTTTATTTTTTGATTATCAGGTATTTAGGTATTTTTTGATGCTTTTGCGTCTAACAAATTTAAGAAAATATCTTTTTATATTGTAGGGTATCCTTGTAAATTTGGAATATCATTTTTTAGAAAACTCTTTAAAAGTTATCATTTGTTGTTGATAT
>JAHDBB010000323.1:0-4408 GCA_020630635.1 Chitinophagales bacterium | reverse complement strand
AGCCAAGCAGCAGCAATAAGAACGGACAGCGGGACTTTCCATTACGATGAAAGATGAACCTTTCGCTCCTAAAAAAAGAATTTTAAAAAATATATCAGTAACGATAAAAACCCATTCGATATGAAAATAAAAATCTTCTTCTCCTTATTATTAGGAATACTTCCGATGCTGGTGAATGCACAAACCAATCGACCACTAAAACATCAATTAGCCCAGATTGCGACCAATGATAGTCAAAAAGATTGGGTGAAAATCGAATCACCAACCATACTTCCAAGTCGTTCTTTTATCCAACAATATAAAAAAGGACTGGACTTGAAAAAGACGGATGATTTGATTTTGACCAAAGAAGAAAATGATGTGTTTGGATGGAAACATGCTCGTTTTCAACAGACTTATAAAGGGCTTGCTGTGGAAGGCGCACAGTATTTGGTTCACGAAAAAAATGGACGAGTCGAAAGAATGAATGGACGTTTGGTGGAAGACTTAAATCTTGAAACCACGCCCACGCTTTCTGAAGCTACTGCTTTAAACAGTGCTTTGGAATTTATCAACGCTCAAAAATATGCTTGGGAAAGTGAAGGACATGAACAAATGCTTAAAATGTCTAAGCAAGATGAAAATGCTACTTTTTATCCCAAAGGTGAGTTGGTGATTGTCTCTCCCGAATTTGATCGCATTGCCGAAAATTACCGATTGGCATATAAGTTTGACATCTTTTCGATTGATCCTTTGATGGGAGCTATTTATTATGTAGATGCTCAAAATGGAGAAGTCCTGACTTCTTTAAATACGCTTTTTCACTCTGATGAAAATGGACAATGTGAAACGCATTATAATGGAACTCAAACCATTACTACCGATAGTTATAACGGTGCTTATCGTTTGCGAGAAAGTGGAAGAGGCGATGGTATCGAAACCTATTCTGCTTTAAATTCCAATATATTCCCGATTTCTGATATTGTGGATGATGACAATAATTGGGATGACCCCGACCAACATAGCGGCTGTCAAACACATTGGGGAATGGAGAAGTCTTATGACTATTTTGAAGAGGTACATGGGCGAAATAGCTTCGATGGAGAAGGAGCAAAGGTGATGAGCTGGGTGCATTATCGAGTGGATTATGTCAATGCTTTTTTCTATAATGGAATCTTTGGTTTTGGGGATGGAGACGGAAATAATTATGGTGCTGTCAATCCTTTGGATGTCGTAGCGCATGAATTTACGCATGGGATTACGGCTAATACCGCCGAACTAATTTATCGTTATGAATCGGGTGCATTGAATGAGTCTTTCTCTGACATATTTGGTGCTGTGGTGGAGTTTATGTTTGATGAAGATAATGCAGATTGGACGATGGGAGAAGATGCTCATTTTACAGGTTTTGGTTTTCGTTCTATGAGTGATCCCAATGCTAAAAATGACCCAGATACCTATGAAGGCGACTATTGGAAACCACAATCGGGTTGTAATGCCAATCCTTATAACGATTATTGTGGAGTTCATACCAATAGTGGAGTACAAAACTTCTGGTTTTATCTTTTGGTAGAAGGCGGAAGTGGAACGAATGATCATGGGGATGCTTACGATGTTGCGGGCATTGGTTTGGAATCGGCAGCAGCGATTGCTTACCGAAATTTAACGACTTATTTGACAGCAACTTCCGATTATGTAGATGCTCGAAATGGAGCGATTCAAGCCGCAGAAGATTTATATGGAGCAGGTTCTTTGGAAGCCGAACAAACACAGGCAGCTTGGTGTGCAGTAGGTTTGGGGACATGTGAAAGTACGCCACCAACAATAGGAACCATTACGGTAACAGATCCCAATGGAGGCGAAGTTTTGCAAGCCAATACCAGCGACCACATTCAATGGACTTCTACAGGAGATATTGAAGATGTAAGGGTGGAATACTCTTTGAATGGTGGAACAACTTGGACGTTTGTATCACAAGATACGAATAACGATGGGTCGAAAAGTTGGACAGTTCCAGCCGTTTCTACGACAGTCGCATTGGTACGAGTAACGGCAAAAGATAATCCCACTATTTATGATGAAAGCGATGCCTATTTTACCATTGAATCTTGTGATTTGATGGCTGATTTTGAATTGGCAGCTTCTGCTAATCTTTGCCAAAATGAGTTGATTACTTTTACGAATTTTACGGAAGGAAGTGGACTTACTTATCAATGGCAGGTCAATGGAATGACGGTTTCTAGTTCAACTAACTTAAATTATACATTTGAGGATACAGGAGAAAATACAGTGCTTTTACAAGTAAGTGATGCCAATGGTTGTACCGATATTGTTCAAAAAACGTACACGATTGTAGAAGAAACGGATGCTTCTTTTAATTATATCATAGATGGTCTAAATGTTGATTTTTATGCGACTTATAATGATGCGAATGCTTTGAGTATTTCTTATTATTGGACGTTTGGAGATGGAACAGAAGTTTATGACCAAAATCTTTCTCATACTTATAATGAAGGTGGTAATTATGAAGTTTGTTTAACTGTCAATGCTTTGTGTGGAGAAGAGACTCATTGTGAAACCATTACTTTGGAGGAAACAGACCCTTGTGCGGGTGGGGGAGTGGAGGAGATTTGGCGGCAATATACGAATGGAGATCATATAAGTAGTATGATAGAAACTTCCCAGTATTATTATATAGGTACTTATCGGGGAGGATTAGTTAGAATAGATAAAAATAATGATGAAACAGTTTTCTTCAATACGGCAAATTCTGATTTACCTGATAATTCAGTTAGGAGCCTTTTAGAATGGAAAAACGATAGCATTTTTGTTGGGACAGATGAAGGAGGATTAGTAAAATTTGATGGGAATAGTATGACAGGTTGGACTATTTTTAATACTGAAAATACAGAGCTATCTATTGGACGAGTTTCAGCACTTTTAAGAGATAGTAACGATAGTATCTACCTAGGAATTTGGAGAGGATCTTTGCTGAAATTTGATGGAGTCAGTCACTCAAATTGGAGAAGGTTTTATTACCAAAATTCAGATATACCTGGTTATGAGGTTTATTCTCTTATGGAAGGAAATGATAATCGTATCTATGTAGGAACAGAGAATGGACTGGGTATATTTGATGGAGTTATTAATTATGGGTGGGATATTTATACAACTGACAATTCTGATTTACCAAATCGCTATATTTGGTCTATGATAGAAAATGAAGAAGGGAATATTTACTTAGGGACTAATGAAGGGTTAGCAAAATTTGATGGAGTTAGTAATTATGGATGGGATATTTATACAACTGATAATTCTGATTTACATAGAAATCGTATTAATAGTCTATTAGAAACATCTAATGGCGATATATACGTTGGTGCTTCTGGACAAGGAAGCGCAGTAAATGGAACGGCAGTATTTGATGGAAACAGCTATTATGGTTGGACGATTCATAATACGAATGTAGCTTTATGTATGTTGGAAAATAGTTTTGGTAACATAATGATGGGAACATATTATGGCATAACGGAGTTTGATGGAGATAACTGGAAAAATTCAGATGTCTCAAGTTCAGATTTACAATATCCTATTGTCACATTGCTTTTAGAAAACAATGGTGAAGTTTTTGTTGGATGTGATTGGTTTGGAGTTGCAAAATTTGATGGAAACAACCATTATGACTGGGATATATACAATCAGTCCAATTCTGATTTATCTACTTATTATATTAATTGTTTTTCTAAAGATAGTAATGGTAATGTTTATATTGGAACAAGCTTTCGTGGTGTAGCTATATTTGATGGAAATGATCCCTATGGTTGGACTTATTGGAATTCTAATAATGGGCCGCCTATTTCTACTGTTTACTCTTTGTTACATACAAATAGTGGAATAGTTTTTATAGGAACAGAACAAGGATTAATCAAATTTGATGGTACAACTTGGACTATTTATGATACATCGAATTCAGATCTTCCATCAAATCCTATTCAAAGCCTTTTAGAAGATGAAAATGGAGATATTTATGTGGGAACATATAGTGATGGATTAGCCAAATTTGATGGGGAGAGTCATTACGGATGGGATATTTATAATACAGGAAATTCAGATATATTAGGTAACAGAGTTGAAACTATTTTCCAAAGTAATGATGGAAGCATCTATGTAGGTTTGAGGAGCTCAGTTCCTAGTTATTCACCTCTTGGTTTTATAAAGTTTGATGGCGAAAGTCATTATGGTTGGGATATTTATAATATAGGAAATTCAGATTTACCGTCTAATTTTATTTCAAGTTTCTTAGAGATTAATGGAGATATCTATGTTGGAACAGGTGATGGAGTAGTCAAATTCGATGGAAGTTCTTATGACGATTGGACGATTTATAATGCAATTAATTCAGGATTACCAAATAATGATATAAGTTGTC
>JAHDBB010000322.1 GCA_020630635.1 Chitinophagales bacterium | reverse complement strand
AGAGAACGGTTATTACTCTTTCATCGCAATGGGTCTCCCTGCTATCCGTTCTTATGCATGCAGCCCAATTTTAGGCAGCCAACGCAAATGCATTCATACCACTACTATCAGGTCTAGATGGTGGAGGGAAGTACTTCTTAGGACCAGTTTATAAGTCCATCGTCGATGGTCAATAGTCTAATAAATTGAAAATCGAATTACATAATATATGGACTATTGAATGCGGGCTATCGACTTTTTAACCATCCTCCTTTTCCACAAACGTTGAGACCAAAACGACCTAGCCCCGATAGTAGCGGTTATGGCGAAAAGAAGAGCTAAGAGGTTTTGCGAAGCTTCGCCATAGTAGCGGATAGCGGGACTTTCCAATACGACGAAGCCCCCAACCTTTCGCTCCTAAAAAATCTCTATATATCGAAAAACACACATTATTTACTATAAAAATTTCTTGTCCCAAAAAGGGAAAAACGTCTGAATAACAGAATAAAATATGTTTACTTCTTCTTTTAAGTAATTGAAAGTCAGTAGTTTTTAATGTCGGCATAATATTGTTATTTATTGTATGAATAAAAATAACAATAGACTATGTATCCAAAACTCTTGTCAGTTATACTTTTTGTTTTTTCTCTTCTTGTGTTTGATCTAGCTATTTATGCAGAAGAAACATTCCTTGTTGAAATCTGTAATAATGGAATTGATGACGACAATGATGGATTGACAGATTGTGCTGATCCTGATTGTGAAACGGTCGAATGTGAAGACCGTTTTGCCTGTTCCAATAAATTATACCAAGTTATTTCTGGCGTTCTCAAGATTTTTAATCCATTGACTAGTGCTTATGAAGATGTAGGAGACTCTGGAATGGGCAGTTACAATGGGGCAGGATATAATGTTGAAGATGGTTATATTTATGGCATCAAATCTATTAGCGGAACCAATCACGTCGTACGTATAAATGCATATGGAGCAGCTACTGATCTTGGAGCTGTTGCTAATTGGCAAGGAATCAGCTATTGTGCTGATATTGATACGTCTGGCAATTGGATGGCTTATATCAATGGAAACAGTCCCCAACTAAGAAAAATAGATTTGGATGTTTTGCCATTGACGATGGAGACTTTTAATTTGACCAATTTATATAGTGGCAGTATTCCCAATTGTGCGGATATTACTTTCAATCCCGTTACTAACAAAATCTATGGTTTATCTGGGGGAAGACAACTGGTGGAGATAGATTTAAATGCGATGACGATTGACATTATAGTTGACTATGATGGTCCTTCTGGTGGATTTGGTGCAGCTTGGTCTGACATTGAAGGCAACTCCTATTTTTCTCATAACAATACAGGAGAAATTTATCGTATTCAATTTGATGGAAGTGGAAATCCAACAGAATTTAAAGTAGTGGCACAAGGAACTGTTACCAGTAATAATGATGGAATGAATTGTGTATTAGCTCCTCCTCCAATCGAAAGCAGTTGTTTTGATGGTATGGATAATGACGGCGACGGATTAATAGACCGTGAAGATCCCGATTGTATTGATGCGCCGACATTTACCGAAGAACCAGGAACACCTACCGATGCTTTAGATGATTCTTGGGGCATCGCTTGGGTCGATTACAACAACGACTGTCATGATGATTTATTTGTGCCAAGTTATGATCCTAACGAACCAAGTTCTCTTTATCTCAATGATGGAGATGGAACTTTTACGAAGATAACAAACAATGATTTAGTCAATGATTTGGGAGGTTCTTTAGCCGCAAGTTGGGCAGATTATGACAACGATGGATTCAAAGATGTCATCGTCGCCAACAATGTGGATAGTCCCAACTTCCTTTATCAAAATAACAATGGAGCTTCTTTTACTCGCATAGAAAGTGGTATCATAACGACCGATAATGGATATGCTCACAGCATCACTTTTGTCGATTATGACCGAGACAGTTATTTAGATGTTTTTGTGACGGATTATTTTGAAAGTGAGTTTAATAAATTGTATCAAAATCAAGGCGATGGAACCTTTGAACGCATTACGACAGGTGTATTAGCCAATGATGCGTTGGCTTCTATCGGTACAACATGGGCAGATGTCAATGGCGATGGTTGGGATGATGCGTTTGTACCTGTCAATGGTGGAAGCAATGTCTTGTATATCAACAATGGAGATCGTACGTTTACCAAAAGATTGATGAATGATGAAGCCAAATCAGTTGGTTCCAGTTTTGGAGACTACGACAACGATGGAGATTTAGACCTTTTTGTTTCCAATGCCAGTAAAGAAGATAACTTCTTATATAACAATGATGGCAATGGCAATTTTACCTTAGTAACTAGTGGTTTTGTCAGCAATGATGGAGGCGATTCACATGGAGCATCTTGGGGCGATTTAGACAATGACGGTTGGTTAGATTTATATGTCGGAAATGACCGAGAAGGAGCCAACTTTTTGTATATGAACAATGGAGATGGAACTTTTGGAAAAGTCGTTCTTTCACCCTTAGTATTACCACAAGGCAATTCTTTTGGAGTCGCAATGGCAGATTATAACAGCGATGGAGCCTTAGATATTGCAGTGGCCAACCACTCCAATGAAGGAAACTATCTTTTTGAGAATACACCCAATGGCAACAATTATGTAAGTCTTTTGCTAGAAGGAACGAACTCTAATGCAAGTGCTATCGGTGCTAAAATATATGTGACTGCGACGATTAATGGAAGCAGTATTACACAGATGAGAGAAGTATCCGCTCAAACAGGAGGTGGTCCAGGTTCTCAAAATAGCTTGATTCAACATTTTGGACTAGGTGACGCTACGACGATTGATGAAGTTCGTATTGAGTGGCCTTCTGGTTATATTCAGACCGAGACCAATGTGACAACAACGAATCAAAAAAGAATCATCCAAGAAGAAAATGGTTCTGTCGTTTCTGGAACGGTTTATCATGATGCCAATGGCAATTGTGTACAAGATGCAGGAGAGACGGGTTTACCCAATACCATTATCGAAATTACGCCTGGTCCTGAATATGCGATCACCGATGAAAATGGATACTACGAGGTATATTTAGCTCCAGACAATTATACAATCGCACAAGAAACTCCCAACAATTTTACGCAAATTTGTCCTTCTTCCAATGGCACGCATGATGTCAATGTTACGAGTATTGGTCAGACCTATCCCAACAATGATTTTGGTAATCAAACAGGTTCACAGCTTCCCAACTTATGTGTCGATATGGGCGCAACCGCTTTGCGAAGAGGTTTTGAAAACGACATCATTTTAAGCTATTCCAATTATGGAGTGGCTCCTGCAACCAATGTCATATTGGAGTTGCGACTAGATGCTGATATAAGTCTTATTGATAGTGATGTTGAGTGGACCACGCATGTTGGTGATACTTACACTTGGAATATCGGAACATTGAATATCAATGAATCAGGGAGCATCAATTTATTAAATTACGTTGATTTGAATGCTGATATTGAGACCTATCGAACCTTTGATTTAAGTATTTCAAGCGATCAATCTAATATGGATAATGCTTGCAATTCGACTTCGATAACGGAGAAAATCGTTGGTGCCGTAGATCCCAATGATATATTGGTGAGTCCTGTTGGTTTTGGACCAGCCCACTATATTCACCCGACAGATACCTTAACTTATCGAATCCGTTTCCAAAATGTCGGTAATTATCCTGCTACGTTTATTACTGTAACGGATACTTTACCAGAATATTTAGATATGACCACTTTTGTACCAGGAACAGCCAGTCATCCTTATGAGTTGACCATCAATAGCGAAGGAACTTTAGAATGGTTTTTTGATGACATCAACCTTGCCGACAGTATCAGCAATGAACCTGAAAGTCATGGCTTTATTCAATTCAAGATTTTACCCAAACGAGATTTGGCGAATAAAACCATTATCAAAAATCGAGCAGCCATCGTATTTGACTTTAACCTTCCCGTCATCACCAATACAGTTTACAATACCATCGACTTTGATTTAGATCAACGTAGTACAGCCCAAAGCCAGTTCTTTATTTATCCAAATCCAGCCAAAGACCAAGTACAACTTTATTTGTATCACCCCAATGAAGATATAACTTATAAAATTGAAAACAGTTTTTCGGACGGAAAATCCCAAAATATCAAAGCTATCGAAGTCTATGATGTAATGGGTAAGTGGCTCAAAAACATTGAGTTAGAAGGTCAAACTATGCTGGATATTCGGGATTTGAAAAAGGGATTATATATCGTTGTTTGTATAGATGAAAACGGAGAAAGGTTTTTTCAGAAGTTGGTGAAAGAATAGTTTTTTATCTTAAAATAATTGTTAAAAACTCAAACCTTTTAGTACTTTTTTCCGTATTAAGAAATAAACATACATAAAACACTAGACAGCATTTAATATGTTGGGAACAATGAGGGACTAGACTACACTGGTTCCTCTTTTTTTATTTTAGGAGCAAAAGCACTTAATAATGATGAATTGTGAATGGTAAATTATGAATGTGGTTCATTTCTTGTTTTTTAGGAGCGAAGGGTTTGTCTTTCATCGTGATAGCAAGTCCCGCTATCCGTTCTCATTCGTGTCGCCAACGTTTTCTTAATCCAACGCTTCTACACGAATACCACTACTATCGGGGCTAATTCGTTGAGGTCAGAACGCTTCACGAACTGGACCGTTTTAGAATTTAAGATTTTGGTATTAGAATTTAATCCATTCGGGGCTAGATGGTTATGGACAGAACATTTGTGGTTCGGAAAATCTGACAACTTCTGGTTATTGTTTACCTGAAAGTTGTCAAATTACAGTTCATTTCTGCTACAGTTCCTAAATCAAATGAATTAAATTCTAATTTTTAATCTCTAAATTTTAAAAAAGTTCAGATACTATCGGTTGAAACCATAACCAAATAGCCCCGATAGTAGCGGTATAAATGCAATGCAAGGCTACCAAAAACGTTGGCGCATTTATAAGAGCGAATAGCGGGACTTCCTGTGACGACGAAGTAAAAAAACCTTCGCTCCTAGCCCAAAAAAGAATAGGATTTTTAGGATTTTGGAAAATTAATAGGATTTCTATAGAGAACCTAAATTCACGAATGGAACCACAACTATAGACTATTGACCATCGACTATGGACTATTCTCTGATTCTTTCAAAACAAAAAGCACATTCTCCATCAAGTATTCTTGAATCGACTGATGAGGATCATCATAATATTTTTGATGAATTGACAGCATCCAATCAGGTGAGTTCATTAATTCCTTTAATTTATCTTGAACAACAGGATTCGGATTTTCTTGAATTAAAACCTCAATTTCCTTAGAAAACAAAGTCTTCAAAAATAAAGTATATCGTTTGTTGTTAGGAGAGGGGAGAGCAGGCAAAAAATGAGCTAAGGCTTCCTTTTGTTTGCCTTGATTAAAATACAAAGCGGCTGCATTTAGACAAGGCTCCGTAAAGTGAGGCGCAATCTCCAACGCCTTTTGGTAACACTCCAACGCCTTATCTTCTTGTTGTAAAGCGTGATAGGTACTGCCCAAATTATTTAAAGTATTGACCTGATAAGGGTGTAAATGCAAAGCCTTTTCAAAATGATTTTTAGCACTTTCAAAGCGACCTTGAAAATAAAAAACCTCGCCTTTGTACCAATCAATCGGAATGGCAGTTGGATCTAATTGATAAAAAATATTTTGAGATTGATCCAACGAATCCAACATTTTAGGAGACACTTGATTCCCTCGCATTTTCAAAGCAATTAGTAAGTTTTTTTCTCCCACAGAACGAAAACCCAAAATGCAAAAACTCCCTAAATTCAAAAGAAGTAAGAAAAGTAAAACAGGACGAGCCGCAACTTTTTTAGGCGAAATCACCCACTTTTTACCAGCCAAATAATGCACGCTTGGGACGGTCAAGAAAACGGCTAAATAGAATAAATGCAGACAGCGTTCACTAGGAAAATCAAAAAAAGCAATAATTGCATAACCCATCAATCCCAAAAGACTCAATAAAACTTGCAACAATCGGGCAGGATGAATCGTCCTGAAAATGGTCTGAATGCCCATCCAAATCACAAAGCCCAAGATGCCCAACCAAGCCAATAATCCCACTATGCCTTTCTCACTCCAAATCCACAAAAAATCATTGTGTGGACGCTGAAAATTTACCATTCCCTGTTCTGCCCTCAAACCATCTAAGCCCTTAGACGGAAAGAAAATCTTCCAATTTCCACCACCAACACCCAACAAGGGACGGTCTTGAATCAGTTGCCAAGTATTGTCCCACAAAGCCAAGCGTTCATTGATGGTTTCCGTATGTTCATTCTTGACATTTTTATATTCAAAAATAGAAACGAGTCGATTTTTCAAAGCATTGGAATGGCTCAATTTGGAAAAATAAGTCACTTGCAAAACCGAAAAACCTGTTACCATTAAAATACTTACTGGCACAATAGAAGCAAAAATAACCCTTTTGGAAAAACTCACTTTTTGTTGATAAACCAGCCAAAAAATACTCAAAACTCCGACAACTGCCATCGCAAAAATAGCTAGCCAAACCGCCCGACTTTGTACGATGATAATGAGTAAAGTACTTAAGAAAAGTGAAATTAAAGCGATAAAACGCCAGCCTTTTTTCTTGACAAGGATGAAGTAAATGCAATAGGGGATTCCCATAAATAAAGCCGAAGCCATCAGATTTTTATGCGCCATCCAAGACTGTATCGAATACTGAAACTTATTGGTTTGCAAATGTCCTTGCTGCTGAATAAAATCCCACAAGCCCAACACGCCAATAATTGCCGTTGAAGCCACGACTGCCTTCATCAAAAAATCTAAATTACTTCGTCTTTTAACACAAAGTCCGATCAATAAAATGAAGGTGCTTACAAAGAAAATAGAACGAGTTGCTTCCATTGAAAACTCACTAAAATTTAAGGCATAAAGACCACTTCCCAAAGAAATGAATAGATAGGCAAATAGCGAGATGGTGAGTCCTTTTGCCTGTCGCATCCAGTCAAAATAAGCCATAAACGTATTAGGGCGACTCAATAAAATAAATAAAACAATTAGGACACAAAAAGTTGTCATCCCAAATCTTGCCAATAAAACAGGGTCCATCAATTGAGAAGTATAGACCAATGGTAAGCCAACTAAACAAGCCAATAAAATACCTGTGGGTAGATTTTTATGTTGGAAGAAGCTCAATGAGATAAAGTATTGTAAGTTTTTGGTCTATAAGATAACGACAAAAAATGAGAAATAGCTTGTGAAA
>JAHDBB010000321.1 GCA_020630635.1 Chitinophagales bacterium | reverse complement strand
CTTTGCGAGTGGAACGTATGATTGAGCGAGATTTTTGCTTTCTTTTCATCGACTGGAAAAGAAAGGCCTGTCTGGCGAAGACAAGGAAATGAGCAGTCAAAACCCACAGAAAATGGTCTACAAAACACCTCTCAAAAAATACTATTTTTAACCCAAAATTAACCTAAATATACCCATATCACTTCACAATCACAAACTCCGTCCTCCGATTCTCTGCCCGTCCATCTTCTGTATCATTAGCAGCAATCGGTTGGGTTTCGCCCTTTCCATCAAAACTCAAACGCCCTCTGTCAATCCCTTTACCGACCAAATAATCATAAACCGACTTCGCTCGATTTTTAGAAAGCATCAAATTACCAGATTCATCTCCGACATTATCCGTATGACCAATCACTTTGATATTCATACTCGGATTTTCTTTTAACAAAGAGACCAATTTATCCAGTTCAACAAAGGAACTAGATTTCAACTCATACTTAGCAGTTTCAAAGAAGATATTTTTCAAAATAGTACTTTCCCCTACTTTCACAGACTGCAATCCAATATCCAAAAGGTAAGGCTCTGATGTATTTTTGTCTTTCAATGAAAAGTGATCTGAATAAAATAAATAATCTTCTTTCGACACATTAAAAGCATAATCTTTGCCACTTGGCAAGGTCAATAAAAAATCTCCTTTGACCTTATCTGTATTCAGTGTTTGTAAGGTTTTGCCACTTTCCAAATCAATAATTTCAACTTGGGCATCCAACATTTTTTGAGTTTCTTGATCATACACTTTTCCCTTGACATAAGTAACAAACATCGGTTGTGCTTCCTTTGGTAAATCAAAAGAAAATAGATCAAATCCATTGCCTTCTACAAAACGAGAATAATACGCTTTATCACCTGCTGTATTTACGACCATACTATTTTCATTCGCACTCGTATTGATAGGATAGCCAATATTTTGAACATCGCCCCAAGTTCCATCTGCTTGTCGTGTCGCCTTAAAAATATCCGCATCTCCCATTCCCAAATGTCCTTTGGAAGAAAAATACATCGTCATTCCATCGGGATGAATAAAGGGACATTGATCGTCTTCTGGTGTATTGATTTCCTCACCCAAGTTTTCGGGTTCCTGCCATTGATTGTCCACCAATCGACTCACCCAAATATCTATTCCACCATATCCGCCATTGCGTTTACTGGTAAAATAAAGTTCTTTTCCATCGGCTGAAATACTGGGTTGTGACTCCCAATGACGGGTATTGACAGGACGATGAATAGTGGTAGGCATCAACCATTCTCCTTCTACTTGATAAGAATAAAAAATGTCAAATCCTCCTGGTCTATCGGGCTTATTGGCGGCAAAAAAGAGTCGTTTTCCATCGGGTGAAATCGTCAAGGCTCCTTCTGAACTTGCCTCTGTATTAATGGGTTTTCCGACATCTTGAGCCTTTGTCCACTCGCCTTCAACCAGTACACTTCGATAAAAATCTTCATCGGCTCTCGCCCCCTCTCCGATCCTTCTGGTAAAATAGATTTCTTGTCCATCGGCTGTAAATGTAGGTAGGTATTCATCGTAATTCGAGTTGATAGAATCCCCTAAACTGACGGCTTCAAATGGCACAGGATTTTTCATGGCATTAATTCTAAACCGACAATTTTCAATATTTTTAGCGGCTCTATCAGCCGTTTTTTTCGGTATATTACTTTCTTGTTGACAACGCTCAAATTCTGCAATGGCTTCCGTATATTTTTGTTGCTCCATCTCCATTCTACCCAACTGAAAATAGACTTTCCAAGCCTCCGAAGGACTTACTACTGCTATATCCAAATACGCTTCTTTTGCCTTGTCCCAATCTTGGGCATCACTATATATTTTGGCTCTCAATGCCAATGCTTCCGTATATTTGGGATGAATTTTTATCGCTTTATTCAACAACTCCAACGCATTTTCAGTATTACCACTCAACGTTTCCATACGGGCTTGCTGAAAAAACTTGTCCGCTTTTTTGGGTATTTGCCCTTGTAAATGCAAACTTAAACAAATAGTAAAAAATAAAAATAGTTGCCTTAGTTTCATAGTTCGTAAAATTTATTTTTTATTAGTGACAGGTGCTTTTCGTATAATTGTCCACAGCGTTTAACAATCCGTTTATTTTGTAATCTTCGATTATTTAGGTTTAGGTGCTTAATTTTACTTCTTTTTTTTATGATTCTTTTTAGGAGCGAAAGGTTTAGTGCTTCGTCGTATTAGAAAGTCCCGCTATCCGTTCCTATGAACGCTCTAAAAATGACATTTTTTAGAAAAATGTCATTTTTTCGCATGCATACCACTACTATCGGGGCTAGTTGGTCAGGACAGAACATACAACAATCCCGTTTAAATTCTAAAACAGTTCTGCTTCTTATTTTTTGCCACTATTGGTATCCACTTTTAAAATTAACATACAAAGATTGTAGGAACAGATGGCATCTGTTCTCACGACTGAACTGTATCTAATTGATAAAGGATCGAAGATATTAAAACCTATGATATACGAATTTTCGGCTCTGGTACTATTAGATTGAAACCACAACGATCTAGCCTCGATAGTAGTGGTATTCGTGTAGAAGCGTTGGCTTCCTAAAACTTGGCAACACGAATAAGAACGAATAGCGAGACTTGCTGTTACGACGAAGCACCAAACCCTTCGCTCCTAGCCATAAAAGCAAGAATCGAACAGAAAGTCACCAGACACTATGAACCTGTCACTCTTACGAAATAGACCACAAAAATTGCATATCTTTCCGTTGAATCAACCATTCATTTTCCTGTGCTTGAATCACCTCGCCTTTGGGATAAGCCTTAACCTTGAAACAACTGGCACTCGGCATTCCTAATCGAAGATAGGACTCAAAAGCCGCTTTGATTTGATGAAAAGCCTGCTCATTGCCATAGCCAATCAGTTGATTGTCTTTCCAAATCACCATTGAGTCCTTTTCCTCCTCTAACAATCCAAAAAACATAGCTCCTTTTTCCGTCTTAAATAACTGAAAATGGGGTTCTGTAATTGCCAAAAAAGAACAAATTCCTGATATTTTGAGGTAATTTATACGGGGCTTGTCATAGTTGGAACCCCACCAAAAATCTTGTCGAATCACCTCTTTGTCTTTTAATCGCTGCCAAATTCCCCAATCTTCTAACTTACGACCATCTAACTCCTTCATCGCATAAGCTCCCTGTAAAGGCACAAATCCACAGATAGAATTTTCAATGGATTCTAAATAGTTTTGTGTTTTTTTAAATAAGATGAGAGAGTCAAAAGGACCTCGATTTTTTAATACCATCAATAATAATCCTTCCTCATTCAAAGAACTATAGATATTTTGGGGAATATCGTAGGAACCCACCGTAAACATAATCCTATCGAAAGACGTTTGATAGGCTTGGATGGCTCCATCTCCATCGAAAAGATGTATATTTTGGATGCCTTGTTGCTCGATTTTGGTCTTTGTTCTTGTTGCTAAGTCGGAGAGAATCTCAATGGAGTAAACGGCTCCTGATTCTCCAACCAATTGCGCCATCATCGCTGCATTCCAACCGCTAGCCGTCCCGATTTCTAAAATCTTCTGCCCCTCTTGTAAATCTAATTTTTGCAGCATCATCAAAACAAGAGTGGGCTGTGAAATTGACGAAATGCAGCGACCTTCCTCATTTCTCTCAAAACAAAGCGCACCGTCATTGTAAAGTTTTGGAAGATATTCTTCTAAATTGTCGTTGGTTACTTTGATTTCTGTCATTTCCCCATCAGGGTTTTGATCTAAAAATGCATCAATAAAAAGGTGTCGAGGCGCATTTAGATAAGCCTTTTCGATAGCAGGAGCAATTTCTCCAATATTCTGCTTAACTTTATCAAGCAAAGTCTCTAAGTATTCTTGGTAAATGGGCATTTGTTTATATTTAAGATTTTAGGAACAGATCACATCTGTTTTTGAATGTGTTATCAAAACAGCAAAAGTAATGAAAAATATAGGAGAAATCGCTGCCTTGTTTTTTAAATTGGGAGTCATCGGATTTGGTGGTCCTGCGGCACATATTGCGATGATGGAAGAGGAAGTCGTACAAAAGAGAAAATGGATGAGACGACAGGAATTTTTGGATGCAATGGGCGCAACCAACCTCATTCCTGGTCCCAATTCTACTGAAATGACGATGGTATGTGGATTGAAACGAGGTGGTTGGCTCGGTTTATTTGTGGCAGGCGCATGTTTTATTTTTCCAGCAGTCGTTTTGACGGGCTTATTGGCTTGGTTTTATGTCGAATATCATCGTATTCCTGCCATTGCTCCCCTTTTTTATGGGATTAAACCTGCTGTATTGGCAGTCATTGCAGGAGCCGTTTTTAAACTGGGAAAAAAGGCTTTGAAAAATTGGCAGTTGGGCGTTATAGGTGCGACAGTAGCAGGAGCTGCTTTATTGGGTGTGGGGGAAATCAAGGCGATTTTGTGTGGGGGCTTTTTGGGCTTGATCTGGCTTTCTTTGATAGAAGAAGGACCAAAAAAACCTACTAAAAATATGTTTTGGGTATTCGTATTACCGAAAAAAATGTGGCTGAATCTGGGGGTTATCTCCAGTTTTTTTATTCAAATAAATACGCTTTCTATCTCAAAAATATTTTTAGTATTTTTAAAAATTGGAGCGATTTTGTTTGGAAGCGGTTATGTCTTGGTCGCTTATTTGGAAGGGGAACTCATCAATAACTTGGGCTGGATGAGTCAACAAACCTTGTTGGATGCCATCGCTATGGGACAATTTACGCCTGGTCCTGTTTTATCTACCGCTACTTTTGTCGGTTATATTTTGGCTGGATTTAAGGGGGCAGTTGCAGCAACTTTGGGGATTTTCTTACCTTCTTTTTTATTTGTGGCTCTCTTACATCCTTTGTTGGATAAATTGCAAGGTTCGATTTATTTTCGTTATTTTTTGGATGCAGTCAATATATCAGCGATGGGCATTATGTTGGCGGTTTGTCTTCAGTTGGGGCAAAGTATTTTGGTGGAATGGCAAAGTATTGTGATTGCTTTGTTGGGATTTTTAGCCGTTTTTTATTTTAAGTTGAGTTCGGTGTATGTGGTGTTGGGTGGAGCGATTTTGGGGTATTTTTTGTTGGTCCTTACGTGATTTTTTGCCACGAATACACGAATGTGGTTTACAGAAATTACTCAACAATTTAATCGTTGCTTGGAAATTTTGGAGGAATTGAAAAATGGTGAAGGGGTTTTGTATAAAACGACGATGACGGTTAATCAATTGGGTAAAATTGATGTGTATGAGTATGTTTATTTTTTGGTCCAACATGCTCAAAGGCATTTGACACAAATAGAAAGGAATCGGATGGAATTTTTGAAGGCTTGATGTAGCTTGGCTAAACCAGTCAGGTTTTGGAAACCTAACTGGTTTGGCTCTAAAAAGTTCTGTCCACAACCAACTAGCCCCGATAGCAGTGGTATGAATGCTATGCGCTGGCTACCTAAAACTTGGCTGCATTCATAGGAACGGATAGCGGGACTTTCCTGTACAACGAAGCAGCCCACCATTCGCTCCTAAAAAAGAATAAGAGGACTCTTTTGAAAAGAACTACAAGTCACTTGTCACTATCCACCTGTCACCCCAAAAAACTAACTACCTCCAATCATCCGAAGCAATCACCCCATCCTCCAATGTCAACACCCGTTTCGCCCGTTCCACCACCCGATGATCGTGCGTAGAAAACACAAAAGTGATATTTTCTTCTTGATTGAGTCGTTGCATAATATCCAACAAATTTTTAGCCGACTGACTATCCAAATTCGCTGTTGGTTCATCCGCTAGTACAAACTGTGGCTTCGATGCCAATGCTCTCGCTACCGCTACTCTTTGTTGCTGACCACCCGACAATTCTGTTGGACGACTTTTCAAACGATCTCCTAAACCTACTGCTTCTAATAACGATTTCACACGCTCATCCCGTTCTTGTTTAGGTCGATTTTGCAAGAGCATAATAAACTCTACATTCTCTTGAGCAGTCAAAACAGGGATGAGGTTATACGCTTGAAATACAAAACCGATATTTTTGAGTCGAAACTCAATCAGCTCAT
Source organism: Chitinophagales bacterium (assembly GCA_020630635.1). Lineage (GTDB taxonomy): Bacteria > Bacteroidota > Bacteroidia > Chitinophagales > UBA2359 > JAHDBB01. Next base: position 1,189 of record JAHDBB010000321.1, on the reverse strand, counting down.
TATCCGACAAGTCATTAATCAACACACCTGCAATTTCCACCGTTCCAGCAGTCGGTTTATCCAATCCACCCAAAAGATTTAACAAAGTACTTTTACCTGATCCCGAAGGACCTACAATAGTCGTAAATTCACCTTTTGAAATATCCAAATCAATGCCTCGTACTGCATGAACAGGTACTTTATCAGGATTATACGTTTTCGTCAAGTTGCGAATTTTAATGATTTGCTCCATTATAATTAATTGATAATTGAATGTCAAAATTAAACAATTTGCGGTTAAACTTGGTTAAAAACATCATTTTTGAAACTTTATACAAAATATGTTGGTTGGTAATAATGTTAATATCACTAAAGTTCTTTCTACATTACCACTAAAAGCCTAACAGAACAACAACAAATCCCCTAAGATTATGTTTTTACTACCTTATTATTCTTCCAATTGGGTATTAAAATATGATTGGAATACGATTGTTAGGAAGTTAAGAGTCGCTACAGGTTCAGGTCGTTCTCCATTACAAAAAAACAACTTGGTGCAACAAACCCTGCTTCAATATGACCTCAATGTTCAAGGCAATGGCTTTACCTTAAAGAAAAGAAACTGGAATCCACAGGCTCCACAAGGTATCGTTATCGCTCGTCACCGACAAAATTCTGTCAAAGACTCGACTCTTTCTCTTACCTTCCGTCCCAACTGGAACTATCTACTTACCTTCATCATCTCTTGGTGCATGATCGTAGGCATTTTAGCGGTTTTATACATCCAATTTACCACCGCTCAAAGCATCAATTTTTATTTAATTGGCGTTCTAGCCCTCCTTATTCTTGCCAATAAATACAGCGTGCATCTTCTCAAACAAGATATGCAAAAGTTAGAAACACACCTAAGAGAAGTCCTAGAAAGCTAGGGCTTCTTCTTTTTTATCCATCTCATGCAACCAACTTTCCCTTAAACTGTCTATTAATAGGTGAATTTTTATGGTGAAGAAGGGACGTTGTTCTCCTGTTCCTGTTTTTTAGGGACGAAAGGGACGTTTCTCTTTACTATTTGAAATCCTATTAATCACGAAATAATCTTAAAATCCTATTCTTATTTTGCATTATTCTTTGACAAATAGATGGAAAATAAAACTTTTTCAAAATGATTGAGTGACAACAATTGAACTTTTGAAGAACGTTTTATTTTCTCTTA
>JAHDBB010000320.1 GCA_020630635.1 Chitinophagales bacterium | reverse complement strand
GACTATTGCTACTATAGATTTAGAAATTAATATTGCGGTTCATCTGTGAGAACAGGTGCAATCTGTTCCTACAATACTCATTTATTAATTTTAAAAGCGGATACCAAATAATACACGAATTGTTAGAGGTGATGAGTGACTTCTGTTCATTTTTTGATGTGAGTGGTTCTTACATGGAAATGAAAGTTGTCAAATTACTGTTCATTTTTTGTTGTAGCTTGTCAGACGTTTTGTCCTTTCAAAATAGCCCCGATAGTAGTGGTATTCGTGTGGAAGCGTTGGCTTTGTAAAACGTTGGCGACACGAATGAGAACGGATAGCGGGACTTGCCTGTACGACAACGCACCTTACCTTTCGCTCCTTATAAAAAGCCTTCTTTTCTTCATTATGGACTTCGTTAAATGACTAATAACCATTATTTTATTGGACGTTTTTAGCTCCCAATCTTGGATAAGGTAGCAAAATTGTAATTGTTTTCAGCCTGCTTTTCTTCTAATTATTAAATGCGCCTAATTTTAGGCAGCCACCGCATTGCATTTATACCGCTACTATCGGGGCTAAACAAGCAAGTTCTTTATCTCTATCTTTCATTTTATTATAATAAAAAAGCCTACTTTCTCAAAATAGAAAGTAGGCTTTTTTATAAAATCTCCAAGTAGTTTTAATCTTTCACATAAAAGTTCTATACATCATCTCTTTAGACTTCACATAACACTCTATCATAATACAATGACTGTCATCCAGTTACCTGTTAATCGCCTCTAATGAAGTTAATGTTTTCGTTTTTTTTGGTCAATTCATTCAACAACTTAATAATTTTTGCAAACGTATATTGTCACATGTCTAATTATACATTAAAAAAATGCTTTTAATGTATATCAAAAATTTATCTAATTGAAAATCAGTGTTTTGAAAAACTTATATTAAAATTAATAAAACTACATTTTTTTGATAAAAAAATAAATTATGAAATTTTCAAAATACCTTCCTTATTTGATTTTATTATTCTTTGTCTATTTACCCAGTATTCAAATACAAGGGCAAAATTGTGATTGTACCAAGTACCTCTATGTCAATGATCAAGATAGTAGTGGAGTACATAAATTTTCAATAGATCAAAGTACAGGAGCATTAACTGAAATATTGGGAGTCACAGGCGGACTGTGGTATGAGGGTATCAATCGTCCACATGGAGGATCATTTGATCTCAATGGTTTTCTTTATATTGGAGAGAAATTTAGAAATGCTGAAATCAATGAAGATCCTGTAAACAATCAGGAAAACCTAAGAATGTTAACCTGTGATGGTACAATGCTTGATACATTGTTCTTTGGAGACTTTGACGATGGAGAATTTAACAATTTTGTATCTAGGGGAAATATACTTTATGTCAATGGTCGAGATTTTCATGATGTAAAAGCCTACGATCTTTGTGCAGGACAACTTATAGGTAGATTGGATTATAACCTGCCTGGTATATTAGAAAGTTCAGATAAGAATCAAAATTGGGAATTATTTGAAGGATTGGATGGCAATTTATATACACACGAAAGAGATTATGATACCTTAATCATTTTCCAAATACCCTATGATATTTCACTTTATACTGATCCAGCCACAACAATTGTTGATAGATATTTAACAACAGAATTAGTAAATACAGGAGGGGAATATTATGGAATGGAACAAGACGAAAATGGCAACTGGTACGTCCTGAAAGCCGCTGATGTAGATACCATCTTTGTATTGGACCCAACAGGTGCTGTCATTAATTTTATTGCTGATCCAGATCCAACAGGAACTACAGGATTTGATGGCGGACGTGGACTGGAATATTGCGAAGAATCAGGAAAACTCTATGTGGCTTCACAGAATGCTATGTGTGTCGCAGTTATTGATGCAGCAACCATGACTTACGAAAGTGCGCTTTCGATACCTGGTGGTGGTGGAAAAGATTTATTTTTATCAAGTGAATGTTGCCCCAATCCTGCTAATTTAGTTATTGATACCCTTCTTTGTGACTTTGCAACTCCTTCTGAAAAAATTTTCTTACAAGATTTGCTTAAATGTGATGGAGTCATTTGTGGAGGTACATGGACACCTGATGCTAATAATACAGGCATTGATTTTAGTGATTGTGATAAGTCCATTGTATTGAATTCAGACCAAGCTTGTGGAACATTTACCTTATTTTCTGATGGTTCTAACGCCCTTTCTCAATGCGGACAGTTTTCCATCACTTTAAATATTGAAACCATTATCACTCCAACTGTATCCGTTACAGGCAATCAGTCTTTTTGTCCTGGTGATGCTTTGACGGATTTGGTTGCGACTTCTAATAGTGGAACTGCCACTTACCAATGGCAAATGAGTACAGATGCTTGTACGGGTCCCTGGACGGATATAGCAGGAGCGACTGCTGATACCTATACACCTCCAACCGATTTATCAGCTACCACTTATTATCAAGTGATCGTAATGGAGTCTGGTGGATGTGCAACAGGGGCTTGTGAGGCTGTTAGTGAATGTATTACGGTGATGCTTGACCAATGCTATGATGTGGCTTTAACCAAATCTGTCGATCAATCTCCTGTGAATTTGGGTGAACCTGTTACGTTTACCGTTGTGGTGGAGAATTTGGGAATCGCTGTAACAGGTGCAACGGTCAATGACGTTTTACCTGCTAGTTTAACCTATAGTGGTACTTATACGGCTACGACTGGAACGTATGATGGTACGAATTGGAGTATTGGCAATATGACAGCAGGACAAGTTGATTCTATTCAAATAACAGCACTGGTCAATGAAGAAGGGGTTATTACCAATGAGGCTATTGTGAGTATTAATGAAATAGAATCAGATTTAGAGAATAATGAGGATGAGGCTTGTGTTTCGGTTCCTGTTCAATATTGTGATACAGACACGATCAATCTTTTACTGGAAGCAGAACCAGGTCTTTCTAATTATCAATGGTATAAAGATGGTGTATTGATAGATGGTGCGACTGCTTCCTCTTATACGGCTACTGAAACGGGTACTTATACTTATACCTTGACTGGCTTGGCTCCTTCGGGCAATTGTGCGGGAGAGCTTTGTTGTCCCATTGTCATAGAACAAATTTCTTGTTGTCCTCCGATACAATGTATTCCTATTACGGTTATTAAAGTGAATTAAAAATATAAAGTGTAAGTTCATTCATATTGTTATGATACAGTTGTTTTGTTCAGAAGGCAACGGTTTTTAAAATAAACATGAAGTGCTAATTACAAAGAAGTTGTTTTTTATATGTTTTTTTAAATCGTTTGAGTTCATTATTTATGATGCCGTTGCCTTGTGATATGAGGTGACGGTTTTTTTGTTGGAGTGACTTGCAGTTTCGGTTCTGTTCTTTACCTCATCCTAAGGAATGAGGTAAAAATTATTTTCGGTTCTGTTCTTTCCCTCATCCTAAAGAATGAGGTAAAAATTATTTTTCGGTTCTGTTCTTTACCTCATCCTAAAGAATGAGGTAAAATATATTTTTTTGTTGGGGAGTTTTTTTATTTTTGGAGCGAAAGGTTGGAGCTTCGTCGTGTTGGAAAGTCCCGCTATTCGCTCCTATAAATGCAGCCAACATTTTACGAAGCCAATCCATTGCATTTATACCGCTACTATCGGGGCTATTTTGTAGGGTCTAAACGTTTATGCTTCGTAAAATTTAACAATTACTGTTTGATTTTTACCTGAAAGGTTTCAATTGCAAAAGGGTTGTAAAGCAAGTCCGTTACTATAGGGAGAAACCTTTCAAACTAGCCCCGATAGGAGTGGTATTCGTGTCTGAAGCGTTGGCTTCCTAAAACGTTGGCGACACGAATGAGAACGGATAGCGGGACTTGCCTGTACGACGGAGCATCGCCCCTTTCGCTCCTAAAAAAAATACGCTTATCCAGGTGGATGTGCAACAGGCATTTGTGATACCACTAGTGAATGCATCACTATTTCTTTAAATACAGATTGTTGTCAAGAGCAAATTTGTTTGCCTGTTTCAGTTATCAAAAATTAACACAAATCAATCAAAAAATTTCATGTGTTTTTATAAAAATCGTTTGAGTTCATTATTTATGATGCCGTTGCCTTGTTTAAAGGGCGAGGTAGCGGTTTCAAAAATTATTCTTTGAATCTATCATAATCATTAAAGATAGATTTGAGTATAAGTTGTTTCAAAATCCTAGTATAGGATACCGTTATCTTTTCATAGGTAACGGTTTTTTTTTACTTATTTATATTATCTTGCTAAGTAGATTAGTAGAGTTCATAATTTGATGTAAAATCACCGCCTTCCTTGTAAGGGCGGTGTTTTTTTATCATTACTATCCACCTACATTTGTCCTTATTTTTTCTCCTTTATTTTGAATAATAAATCGCTAATCGCTTGTTATAATGACAAGTCTCTTCAACTTACCATCACCTTGCTTTTATATCTAGATCGGAATCGTCTTGCCCAATAAGAAAGAAATAAAACTACACCAACATACATTATATTATACATATTTAATTTACCCACTTATTTAATTTTTATTTAAAATTTCAGGATTCAATGAAGTAGTAAAAATCAGCATCTGAAATCACTATTCTGACAAATCACAAAAAACTAACATTCAAATATTTACACATAAAATATAATCACTGGACTACAAATTTTTATTTTTTCTTGCTACATTAAAATAAAACTCTATAAGAACTCTATTCGTATTATTATTGTAAGAGTCATTCCATAATTCTTAAAAATACATTAATAATCAAACTACTACCAATCAAAAACTAATTATGAGTAAGTTTTTTTTTATTAATAAAATAAATTATGAAATCGTCTAAAAATCTTACTTATTTCATCCTAGCACCATTACTTTTTATTATTCTAAATAACTTCCAACTACAAGCACAAAGTTGTGATTGTACAGAGTTTATTTACTTAAATGAAGTCTCTGATGGTGGTAAAGTACATAAATTTTCGGTAGCAGCAGATGGTACTTTAACAGAAGTACTCAATGCTGGAAATGCTTGGTATCCAGGGGCAGATACTTCTCAAATGCCTTCGCCTCACGGTTTAGGAACCGACCTTAATGGTTATCTGTATATTGGAGAAACTGAAGACGGTGATATTAGGAGATTAACTTGTGACGGACAGATCATTCCAGAATCCACTTTCGTTATTCAAGATGGCGGTTACAACATTGGAACCATTGACAACTCTTTATATGTCAATCCTCGAAGTAGTAATACTATCAATGAATATGATTTGTGTACAGGAGCACTCACCAGTTCTGTATGTCTCAATATTGCCAATAACAGAGATTGGGGCTTTTATGTTGATCCCAATACCGAAATTATGTATGCGACCTCTACTCAGACGGGGGGAGCAGGACTTACGGATAATGGAGTCTTTAAATTTACCCAAGCTGATTTTGGAGGCACTGATTGTCTTGACCCTTTCATTCCGCCAGGAGATGACATTGTTAATATTGGAGATAATGAATTTCCCAATGGACACCTCAGAGGAATTACCACTGACACTGATGGAAATATTTATGTCCTTATGCAGGACAGAAATGGAGATATGACAACTATTGCTCGATCTGGAAGATTATTAAAATATGATGTGAATGGTAACTTAGTCGCCGATTCAGGATGGGATACCACCAATGATCTTGATGGTCTCTTTTTTGCAGTAGGCATTGTTTACAGTGAAACATCTGGTACTTTATTTATCTCAAGAGGTGATCCTTTATTAAATTGTGTTCAACAATATGATACCAACTTAAATGATTTGGGAGTAGCCGTTGCGCCGGCTGGTGAAACAGGAGAAGCAAAAGGAATTGCTATTCTCAACGAATGTTGTCCGACTCCCAATGATCTAGTAATTGATACGGTTTTTTGTGACTTTGCGGCTCCTTCTGATCTTATTTTCTTACAAGACTTGATTGATTGTAATGGAACCATTTGTGAAGGAATGTGGACACCTGATCCAACTAATACAGGCATTACCTACAATGATTGTAACAATTCATTAATTATCAATTCTTCTCAAGCTTGTGGGACTTTCAGTTTATTTTCTGATGGTTCTAATGCCGTTTCTCAATGTGGACAATTTTCCATCACGTTAAATATTGAAACCATCATCACTCCAACTGTTTCTGTTACAGGCAATCAAGATTTTTGTCCTGGCAATATTCTCAATGACTTATCGGCTACGACCAATAGTGGTACAGCAACCTATCAATGGCAAATGAGTACAGACGCTTGTACAGGTCCTTGGACCGATATAGCAGGAGCCACTTCTAACGTTTACACCCCTCCAACTGATTTAGCAGCTACAACCTATTATCAAGTTGTCGTCAATGAACCTTCTACTTGTGCAACAGGTAATTGTGGAACGACAAGTGAATGTATTACCCTTTCTTTACGGGATGATTGTTGTCCACCCCAAATTTGTTTACCCGTCAACATTATTCAAAATTAAGCAATATAACATTGAGACAGAATATCTACACTCATAAGAATTCAGATATTTATGGTATCAGCACTATGACACTATAAATGTTTGAGTTCATGATTTATTTTTTGAATCATCACCTTGCTAAAAGGGTGGTGATTTTTTGTATTAATAAGCCCACACATTTTCATCTACTTTTAGAGGTTTTTTCTTTTTGGGGAGCGCACTGTGGAGAGCTTCGTCGTCTTGGAAAGTCCCACTATCCGTTCTTACCCCCTTGTAGAGCAAATTCATGAATTTGCTCTACAAGGGGATACCACTACTATCGGGGCTACTTTGGAAGGGCTGTTACGGTTGAATTTCGGTTTTTGTGTTTGGGATACGCTTCCTCCTAAAGAATGAAGCAAAAACATGTTTTTCTTTGATTAAGTTCCTTCCTCAACCAACTAGACCCGATAGTAGTGGTATGCTAAACGCAGCGTGGGCTAAAGAGTTTTGCGAAGCTTTTAGCATAAGAACGAATAGCAGGGAGACCCATCACGATGAAAGAGTAATAACCCTTCTCTCCTAAAAAAATACACAAACTGAACCGCATTAATCATTGATCATTCACAATTCACCATTATCAAGTCCCTTTGCGCTAAAAATATATATAATCAATAGCATAGGAATTTTTTCTATTATATCTTTGATCAAACTATTATCAAATACGACCTATTTTGGATAATCTAAATTGAATCAATGAGAAAGGATACAAACACCTTATTTGAGCTAATCAAAAAAATGACTAAAAATGAAAAGCGTTTTTTTAAACTCTATGCCAATTTTTACA
>JAHDBB010000319.1 GCA_020630635.1 Chitinophagales bacterium | reverse complement strand
TTGTAGAGCAAATTCATGAATTTGCTCTACAAAGGTGATGAGAACGGATAGCGGGACTTGCCCATACGACGAAGCACCGAACCTTTCGCTCCAAAAAATCAAGAAAAAACCAACATTTCTTTCCTTCCTTCTCCTATCTCTCAAAATTTCGTCACACTCTTGTCATTTAACCACATTCCCTTATATATCCTCGCCTCATATATTGTCATTTCTCGCCTTTTATAGTAAATTTGATCAATTACCTCATAAAAAAACCTGATCAGATGAGAAGCAAAATTATACTAATAATCTCCCTAATGATTCTTTTAGGGTTATCCTATTTTTATACACAATCACCTACTGAAATCCCTCCTACTGCTGATAAAGAGACGCTTCCCGAAAGACCTCACAAATCTCCCGATCACAAACACGAATACAACGATTACTTCTTTGCAACCCGTGCTTATCCTGACAAAGCATTTGACTTTTTGACGTACGAAAAAAATCTCAATACCATCAAAGAGCAAATCAATGATCCCACTTTTAAAGCCAATATGCCTTTTTCTGATGAGTGGAGAGTAGAAGGACCTTACAATATTGGTGGACGTATAAACGCTATCGCTGTTGATCCCTTTGACGAGGGTATTATCTATGCAGGATCAGCCGATGGTGGCGTTTTTAAAACCACAGATGGTGGTGATAACTGGGTTCCTATCTTCGACCAAAATACCTTTTTAACCATCGGAACCATTGAGATTGATCCTACGGATAATAACACTATTTATGTTGGAACAGGCGACATCAATATTGGGGGATATGTAGCTGTTGGAGACGGTTTGTATCGTTCTACGGATGCAGGAGAAACATGGGAGCATTTAGGCCTGACAGAGCAACGGATGATTAGTAAAGTCAAAGTAGATTTTAATGATCCCAATACGCTTTATGTTGGAACCATGGGATTGCCTTTTGAAAGAAATGAAGAAAGAGGTTTGTATAAATCTACGGATGGTGGACAAACTTGGGAACAAAATTTATATATAGATAACGATGCTGGTATCATAGATTTGGTGATGGATCACAGCGACCCACAAACGCTTTATGCTGCTTCTTGGAATCGAATTAGAAATAATAGTGAAAGTACTACTTTTGGCGATGATGCTCGCATTTGGAAAACGACCGATGGAGGCGACAATTGGACGATGTTACAAAATGGCTTACCGATGGGAGAACAATCTCGAATTGGTTTAGCGATGTCTCCTTATAATCCTCAAAAATTGTATGCCTTCTATGTGGATACCACGCATAATACACAAGGTTTGTATCAAACCATCAATGGTGGGGAAAGCTGGATTCCTTTTAATGTGACAGGCTTGCAATATACCGAAACAGGCAGCGATGCAGTAGGTGGATTCGGTTGGTACTTTGCCAAAATAGGGATCAATCCAAACAATGATGATCATGTATATGTTTTAGGAGTCGATCTATGGCAAACAACCGACTTTGGTTCGACTTGGAGTTTAGCGGCTCCCGTTTGGTGGACCTACGAAGTTCATGCCGATAAACATGCGATGGTTTTATTAGATGACAATACTTTTTTATTAGGAACCGATGGTGGTATTTATAAAACCTCCAATGGCGGAAGTTCTTGGATCGATATAGAAGATATTCCCAATACCCAACTCTACCGAGTCGCCAACAATCCTCATAATACAGGAGCAGGAGAATACTTTGTCGGTTGTCAAGACAATGGTACAACAGCAGGTAATTATGAATCTACCAATTGGCCCAGAGTGTATGGAGGGGATGGTTTTCAACCCATCATTCATCCCGAAAATCCAGACATTATTTATGCAGAAACCCAAAATGGCAATATCGTGGTATCCAATAATGGTGGAGAATGGTTTAATGATTTTACATTGGGAATCAATCCAGAGGATCGTCGCTATTGGGATATGCCGTATATTATGAGTCCTCACAATTCCGATGTTTTATATACAGGAACCGAAAAAATGTATAAAACAAACAATGGTATCAATGCCAGTTGGCAGCCCATTAGCCCCACACTCACTTTGGAAGTGATAGACAAACCTCTGTTTCACTCTATTACTGCGCTCGACGAGTCACCTGTCACACAAGGTCAACTCTACGTTGGTACCTTGGATGCCCAAGTATGGACCAGCCCCGATGATGGCGAAACATGGTTGGATATTTCAGAAGGCTTGCCTACTCGTTTTGTTACTTCGATCAAAGGTTCTCCCACCGATGCCAATACCGTCTATATCACGCATTCAGGTTACAAAGACAATGACAATATCTCACATATTCATAAAAGCACCGACAATGGAAATACTTGGATAGACCTCTCTGGCAATATGCCCAATATTGCATGTAACGACATTTTGATATATCCTGAATCCAATGACTCTACCCTCTTTGTAGCAACCGATGCAGGTGTTTATGCAAGTACAGATGCTGGAACAACTTGGGATCGTTTGGGCAATAATATGCCCCTTTTCAAAATTTTTGATTTAGACTTTAACCTAAACAACAATCGCTTATTGGCCGCTACTTTTGCCCGAAGTCTTTGGAGTTATTCACTTCAAAATATCGTAGGAGTTGTTGATGAAATAGCTCCTATATTAACGGTTGCAACAGATGAAATAATTTGGGGTTGTTCTATTGGTATATTTCCTCAAGCAACTGCTATTGACAACATTGATGGGGACTTGACAGAATCTATCGTTATTGATGATAGCAATGTCAGCTACGGAGTCAATGGCGAATATCCAATCATTTACACCGTTACAGACGAGGCAGGCAATACCGCCACCTTTGTAGTCAACTTGGTTATTGAGTGTGGTGATCCTGGACCTGTTATCAATATAGACAGCGAACCAACCATAGAAATATGGCAGGGCGAAGACTTTGAAATTCCTGATGCTACTGCCTTTGATCCTGCAGAAGGCGATATTTCTGATTTGATAGAAATAGAAGGTCAAGTCGATACAGATACACCTGGTACTTATATATTGACCTATTCTTTGACGGACTCATCTGGTAATACCACAACAGTTACCATTACCGTCATTGTGATGCCCGACACAGAAGCACCTACTTTTGCTTACAATGGCGAATACACCTTTGATATATTGGCAGGTGAAGACTTTAATTACCCTTACGTAGAAGCAGAAGACAATGCAATGGGAGATGTAACCTACCTCATTATGGTAGATGATAGCCAAGTAGATTGGAACACGCCTGGCATGTATGAACTATATTATGTTATCACCGATAATGCTGGCAATACCAATACACTGGTCTTTTACATCAATGTTACAGGAGAGAATACTTCCATCGAACAGCTCGCCTCTATCCAATGGAATATGTACCCCAATCCCACTCAAGACCAAATCAATTTTCAAATAGACAAAACGATCATCAATGAGATTGAGTACATTTTTATTCAAAATATGACAGGTCAGATACTACAAAAACTCAACAAATATCACACTTCTATCAATGTTGAGCATCTATCAGCAGGCATTTATACCATACAAATTCAATTAAAAAACGGAAAAATATTAAACAAAAAATTCCAAAAACTATAAACTCCATAAACCCCTAAAAAAACGCAAACAAGAATTATTTTTCATATTTCTATTAACTAAAGACAATTATACCTACAAAATAAAAAAGCAAAGTGTTGGTATTTTTGTCTTTTTTTATTTTTTAGGAGCGAATGGTTAGGACTTCGTCGTCACAGAAAGTCCCGCTATCCGTTCTCATTGCTGCTGCCCGCTCTGCAATATTTCATCCACCCAAAACGCAGCAATACCACTACTATCGGGGCTAGTTTGTTGAGGACAGAACCCGTAGTAAATGAATTACTTAGAATTTAATCCATTCAGGTCTATTGGGTACTGTATTAACCTATAGCTTCTATACAATCTCTCGTATTTTGGAGTAATTATCATATGAAAAACTCCACTTATTCAAGCCTCTTTCCTCAAATATGATCCTAACTTCACTAGCATTTTCGTAATTATTTTACAATCCCAATCTTATAATTGTGGTTTTTTAAAACTCAAAAGAATCCTAAATTTTATACTTTCTACATAAATCAAACAAATTAAATATTCCCTCAATTTAAGAACAAATTAGATGTTTTGTCGTAAAAAAAATAAAGTAAAACAGCTTGTTACCTCATTTCACACCACTACATACAATATAAAATAATAAATACATATACATCTATCGACCAAATATTTAGACGATAAATACATACACCCAATTAAATTAGATGCTCCCATGTCGTATCAAAGCCCCAAAATCAATACAAATCTAAAAAATGATATATTAGTATTCATTTTTATAATAATGGCAGGGATTTTAGCTTTATGTATAGCCAACACAATGGTGTTGAAAACATTTTTAGTATTGTGTGGTCTTATTATTACCTATGGATTGAGCTATTGGGCAGAAACCCAAGACAAACGAGAAGTAGCTTTAATATTATTTTTAGGTATTCCCGTATTAATAATCATGTACCTAAGTCTATTTGTTCCCTCTATTTTATATGAAAGTTTATTTTACATTCCTTTAGCTATTTCTTCACTTATCTACTTATATGATTCTCCAAAAGGCAAAAAACTATTTATACTATATTTAATTCTATGCTGTTTTTTCCAAGTCTATGAATATCTATCACCGCCCCCTTCCAATATTTCCCCACACTTTGCCATTACCAACAAGGTTTTATTTTTTATTGGATTGGCATGTACTTTTATCAATGTATATTTTGCGGCCAATATCATAGAAAACCACTTTCTCAATTTTCATACAAATGAACAAGCCAATAAGAATTACCAAAAACAGTTTCAAAATATATGTGATAATTCAATAGATGCTATTTACATCATTGATCGCAATCAAAAAAAAATCACTTATTATAATCAATCCTTTCAAAACGTCTTTAAAACCCACCTTGCTACCATCAACTTTGTAGAAGACAGTCTATCCATCTTACCTCAATTTCAAGCCGATGGACGTACTACTTTGGAACACATCAAGGAGCTTAATAAACAATTAGATAAAGACCAAAAAATGATGCATTTTGGATTTATCCATCGTCGATTTGATGGTGAAAACTTTGAAACAGAAACTTCACTCATTCCCAATGAAAATGATCCAAACAATTTATTAGTCATTGTTAAAGATATTTCTAAACAAAAAAAAGCAGAACAACAACTCAAAGAAAGTGAGATGCTCTATAGAGGGGTTTGTGAAAGTTCTTTAGATGCTATGCTTGTTCTCAATCGAAAACAAGGTAAAATTACCTATCAAAATGATGCTTTTCACAAACTATTCAGAAATGAAAATAAATCTCAAGGAATACTTGAAAACACCTATAGATTAATGCCAGAAACACAACCCGATGGTATCACTACTAAAGAGGTCGTACAAAATGCATACAAATATATCGACGAACATCAAAAGCCTTTACATATCAACCTTGTCCACCGTCGTTTAGATGGTGAAATGTTTGAAACAGAGACTAGTTTTATTCCGCACAAACACAACCCCGATGAAGTCATGATTGTGGTGCGAGATATATCTAAACGCAAAGAAGCAGAACGCAAACTTAAAGAAAGTGAAACCCTCTATCGTCATTTATTTGAGGCAGCTTACGATGGGTTGGAGATTGGATATTTTGAAAAAGAAAATCCTAGCGAAAAATATAGAACTTTTAGAAATCTTAAATTTTTACAAATTTATGGAAGAAGTGAAGAAGAACTCAATAACCTCAATGCTTATTTAGATTTTGCTCCTAAAGTTCAGTCCAATGGACAAACATCAAAAGAAATGCTCGTAGAAATACAAACCATTTTTAATGCACAAGGATCTGTCCGATTTGAGTGGCAGTTGATTGATAGTAAAGAAAAAATAAGAGAATTAGATATCAGCATACATAAAATTGAAATTGATGATGAAAAATTTGCGATTGCAGCTATTTTCAAAGACATCACAGAAATTAAACAAACACAACGTATTTTAGAAATTCGTGAAACACTCTTTAGAGAGATGGTCAGTAGCAACTTTGATGGGGTAGAATTATTAAAGAGATCTAAAGATACAACCGATTTTATAACTTTAGAAAGAAATGATAAACTGCGAAAACTTTTTGGTAGAACCGACAAAGAACTAAATGACAAGGGTGGCATTCTTGCATTTAGTCCAGATTTGCAACCCAATGGTGTCCCTTCAAGAGAACATTTACAAAAGACTGTAAAAAACTTTAATGAACAAAACTTCCAAAAAATAGAGTGGCAGTTTCAACACAAAAATGGAAGACTTTTTGACACCAATATTCTGGTCAAAGTCATCACCTTACATGGAGATACTTACCAACTAACTTTTTATCAAGATGTCACTAAAACTAAAAAGCAACAAGCCATTATCCAAAAGCAACTACAAGCTCTTCACAACCAAAACCAAAAGCTCCAACAGTATATCGACTCCAATATGCAGTTGGAAAATTTTGCTTATATCGCATCCCATGACTTACAAGCTCCATTAAGAACCATCAGCAGTTTTTCACAGATTTTAGTCAAAACGGCAAAAGATAAATTAGACCAGAAAGAACAAAACTACCTATCTTTTATCATCAATGCGACCCAAAATATGGAGCAATTGATCAAAGATTTGTTAAGCTACTCTAAAGTCAACACCTCTAAACGTATCTTAAAATCTGTCAATATAAAAAATCTAATTGAAGAAATAACACTCGAAATTCACACAACTATTGCAGAAAAAAATGCCCGTGTCGAGACAGAAAATCTACCGACAAATATTACGGCTGACAAGATCAAAATACGCCAGCTTTTCCAAAACCTCATGACCAACGCCCTCAAATTTACCAAACCAGATGTACCACCGATCCTGACCATATCTTGCTCAGAAACCCCTTACTTCTGGAAGTTTGCAGTAGCAGACAACGGCATTGGCATCGCCCCCGAAAACCAAGAAAAAATCTTCCTATTATTCAGACGTTTACACACCAAAGAATCCTATCCAGGAACAGGTATTGGTCTCGCCATCTGCCACAAAATCGTCGAACAACACGAAGGTGAAATACGTGTCGAATCCATCGTAGGCGAAGGAGCCACTTTCTACTTCACCATCAAAAAAGACATCATCGACACCGACGAAGACGAAGAAGAATAAAGCCACGTGAATTCTGGATTAACTAAAAGATAAAGCGTTGATTTATAATTTGTTATCATTTTTAGATCAAATTAGAACCGAAAAAGAAGCGTTGGCTTGCTAAATTTCGGTAGCGGG
>JAHDBB010000318.1:3113-7321 GCA_020630635.1 Chitinophagales bacterium | reverse complement strand
GTGAATTATGAATGGTGAATTATGAATGGTGAATTATGAATGGTGAATTATGAATGGTGAATTTGGTTTTGGGACGATGGGATGTTTCGGTTATTTTTGTGATGAGTTTTCGATTAATGAAAAATCAATCGTCTCTTTACGTCTCGTCGTCCCAACATGTAAAAACAGAACAGCTCGTCCCTTTAAACATAAACGTTGTATCCATAAACAACTAGCCCCGATAGTAGTGGTATGAATGCAAGTGTGTTGGCGTGGGTTGTGGAGTGGCTGCATTCATAAGAACGGATAGCGGGACTTTCCAGTACGACGAAGCTCCGAACTGTTCGCTCCTAATGACTAAAAAACTAATCTTCTATCCAAATAGCGAGACATTTCTTTTCTTGCCAAAACTGTTCCAAAGTCATTTTATCGTTGCCGACTACTTTGATTTGTAAAGGACTCAAACGGATGCTCAATGGATGAGAACGTTCATTTTGCCAACTGCCAATGTCTAAAACTTCTGTACCTTGTAAACTTAGATTCTGTTCTTTGAGGTAACGCACAATGGCTGGAACTTGTAAGTCTGTACCGCCTGTCGCTAATGCATGAGGATTGCGTAAAGTCTTGGCAAGGGTTAAAAGCTCTTGTAAATCATTGGGGTGTTTTTCAAAATGAGCGACATAACTTTGATAATAAATGGAATCTAAAGCCTCTTCTTGTGCGACAAACTCCCCATCCAATACATAACCAATGAGCCATTCATCTTGACCATATTTTTGATTCCATTGTTTTTGACGTTTATGTTGTTGTTTGAGATCGCCAGCACGTCCTAGCTTTCTTTCAACTATTTTCCATGACATAAAGTTTCTGTTTTGAGTGGTTAAAAGACTATATTTTGATATAGTTCAAAAATTGTTATCTGAAATAATTGTAATTTGATAAATAATTATAGAAATTTGGCATTCCAAAACCATGATGAGAAATATATCTTTTTTAGATGTAAACTCAACAACATGAACAATATTGCTAATTATGAAAATAACCATGAGCTAGCCAATCAATATTTTAAGGAGGCTAAAAAATATTTTAGAGATGAAAAAAATAAAAAAGCTGCTTACCTTTTTAAAAAGGCGAGTGAGTTTTTTTATTACAACCAAAACAAACAAGCATACATTACTGCTCAGTTGTATCTAATTCGTTCCAAAATTAAGCAAAATGATTTTGAAACTACTCATACAGCTTTAGAAAATGTTTATGTCCTATGTTTAGAGTATGTTGGCGATCAAGATCCTTTGATGGCAGAGGTGTTTTGTGTCTGGGGCTACTTTTATCTTCAAAAAGGAGCCTATGATAAAGCCTTAAAATGGTTTGAATTAGCTCTTGAAATCAAACAAACAAGCTATCCTACCAATCATATCAGAATAGCAAAGTGTTATTATTTGGTAGGGGAAGCATTGAATAAACGGGGCTTGCAACATCAATCTCTATTGGTTTTGGAAAAGGCCTTGACAATTGCCCAGTCTCAAGAAGAAATAGATGTTTTGTTTTTATCAGACCTCTATATTGGATTCTCTCAAAACTATCTACGTTTAGGAGATTTAGGAGAATCTTTGCAACTCTTACAAAAAGTATTGGCGATTCAATTGGAACATCTTGGGGAAAAACATAGTATGGTTGCTAAAACATATAATCACATAGGAAATGTATATTTGCTCAAAGAAGACTATCAAAAATGTCTAGAATTTTATCACAAAAGTTTGGCGATTGGGTTAGAGACATTGGGACCCGATCACCTCGATATTGCAGCCAATTATAGCAATATAGCCAGTACACACTTCAATTTTGCCCAATATGATAAAGCCTTGAGCAGTTATCAGAAAAGCTTGCAACTCAATACCAAACTATTGGGAGAGCAAAGTCCTTATAATGCCATTGTTTACATCAATATGGGAAAATGCTATACCGCTAAAAAACACTTTGATTTGGCTTTGGGGATGTATCGAAGAGGTATTAAGATGGGACAACAGTTTTGGGGTAAATTTCATCAAAATATTGCTCATGCCATTGTCGATATGGGACGATGTTGTTATAAAAAAGGCGATTTCAAAGCAGCAATCAATTATTTTCATTTAGCCATTGTCAATATGGTAGAGGATTTTGAGGAAACCCATCCAGACAAAAATCCCAACTTAAAGAACCATCGCCATTCTTTGGAATTACAAAAAGCATTTAATGGAAAAGCTTTAGCCTATTATGCTGATTATCAAAAAAATAAGGAGTTTAAAAATCTTATAAAATCGCTGGAAAACTATGAGTTATCCATCAAATTGACTGAACAAGAGCGCAATAGCTATAAAACAGAAATGTCGAAATTGAGTCTTGCCCAAAGAGTTATGCATGTTTATGACGAAGCCATCGAAGTAAGTTTATTACTCCATGAATTGACCCAATCATCTAAGTATTTACAAAAAGCTTTTTACTTTAACGAAAAAAGCAAATCCATCCTTTTGTTATCAGCCATGAAGGAATCAGAAGCCAAGATGAAGTCCTTTATTCCTGATGCTTTATTAAAACAAGAACAGAAATTGCGCTTTAAATTAACGGACTTGGATCAAAAGATTAATCAAGAACTTTCTAAAGAAGTCGATCAGCAACAAACACAAAACATCATTCAATGGCAAGGACAAAAGTTTGATTGTAATCAACTTTATGAACAATTGATTCAACAGTTTGAAAAGGAGTATCCTCAATACTATCAACTGAAGTATAATGTAAAAGTCGCTGAATTATCAAAAGTTCAGTCTTATTTGAGTCAAAAAGATACCGTTTTACTTTCTTATTTTGTCGGCAAAAAATACATTTATACCTTTTGCGTAAAAAAAGAGGTCTTGGATGTCCAAAAAATGCCCATACCCGAACAATTTGAGCGAATTTTACAAGATTTTGAAATAGGAATGTCGGGGTTTTTACCAAAACTGTTACGTTCAGCTCACATCTTATACAAATGGCTAATTCAACCCGTCGAAGATTTTTTGAAAGATAACCCCAAGTTGATTATCATTTTAGATGGTGTTTTACACAAAGTCAATTTTGATGTTCTTTTGAAAGAAAAAAGTCAAATGGGACAAGATCCCAAGAGTTATAATTACCTTTTGAAGTCTCATGAAATCGTTTACCAATATTCAGCGACCCTTTTATTATACATTGCTCAACGGGCTAAACAAACAGCCCAATTGCCCGATAATTTTTTAGGATTGGCTCCAGTTCATTTTAATCACCAAAGCTCTGAAACCTTAAATTATGCTGAAATTATGCGAGAAGAAGAGCCATTGACGGATCTGATAGCAACCCAAGACGAAGTATTATCTATCCAACATCTTTTTGAACAAAAGCAATTGCACACCCATATTTTACTGAATAAAGAAGCCAACAAGAAAAATCTTCAAAAATGTATTAAAAACTACAAATACATTCTATTTGCCACACATGGTTTTAGCCATCCCAAACATCCCGAATTATCAGGTTTATATTTAGCTCCTCAACAAGAAAAGCACGAAAAGTTATACATGTCAGAAGCTTTTAATTTGCAGATACAAGCCGATTTGGTCATTCTCAATGCTTGTGAAACAGGACGGGGCAAATTGCTCGAAGGGGAGGGCGTGATGGCACTCAATCGGGGATTTTTATACGCAGGAGCGACCAATGTTATTTATGCCTTGTACAAGTTGGTCGATAAGTCGGCAAGTGAATTGATGCAGGATTTTTTCCGACTCATCATTGATCAGAAAATGAATTATGCAAAAGCCTTAAAACAGGTCAAAATGACGGCTATACAACAAGGTAAGTCTCCTTATCACTGGGCTGGTTTGACCCTTATCGAAGGAGCTTGTATTTGAGTTTTTGGATTTATTTTTTAGGAGAGAACGGTTATTACTCTTTCATCGTTACGGGTCTCCCTGCTATCCGTTCTTATCACCAAGCCGCCCGAACCTTTTAGCCGATACACATTGGTGATACCACTACTATCAGGTCTAGCTGGATTTGGAGAGTACTTCTTAGTGCCTGAAAAAGGGACGATGTGACGTGAAGGGACGTTAAAGTGATGGTAAAAGGGACGTAAGGTGACGACGTGGCGTAAAGGGACGTTTTGTTTTGTTAAACGAATTGACTTATGTTTGAATGAAAAATCCGTTTATCGTCCCAATCCAAGAAAAGAACCAAAACGTCCC
>JAHDBB010000318.1:0-3013 GCA_020630635.1 Chitinophagales bacterium | reverse complement strand
CCCAAAACCACGAAAAGAACCGAAACGTCCCGTCGTCCCCTTTTTAAAACGTCCCTTTTATCTCCAATCAAGTAATGAACCAAGACCAAGTAATTTACTTTTCTCGTATATATATAAGGTGAAAAATGTAAAGAAATAGCGTAAAAGTATGTATTGTATATAGGAATTTTACAATTGTTTTGAATGAATATATCCAAGTTTTTTTATGTCTAAGCCGTTAATATTGAGTATTTAAACTTATTCGTGCTTTTTTTTTTCTTTTTCATAAAACTTTCATCAAGCATTCTCGTAAACACTATTAGCCATAAACAGACAGGTTTTTTTTTAATATAAAAATCGACCTGTCTGAAACTTTATTTTTTGGCAACTATAACAGAATGCGTATGAAGGTAGATGTTACATTTTTTACAAAGTTCCTAATGCTGTGCCTATGCTTTTTCTTTTCCAATGAAGTATTAGGACAGTCCTTTCCTAATGGAACACAAATTTTAGAATGCTGTGATTGTGATAGTGGAGGCTGTACACTTGTTGCAGACTCTGATCCTATCCCATTTAATTCAGCAGACAATCAAGTATATCTTCTAGTAGATGTCAACAACACAGCCGTTGACGGAGATGCCGACAATGATCTCATTGTTGGATTTACAGCTACTGGAGTTTTTAATGGAGTGCCGATGGGCGATTATGTGATTTACTATGTAAGTTACAATCCCTCAGATGCTACACAAATCACTCCATTATTCAATACAGGAATGCCTATTGGTGATTTATTGGCTTTGGGAACCTTTCAAGGCAATGGTACTTGGGTTTCAAGTGATCCCTCTTTTGTCGTGATTACTTCTGACTTAGCGACTGTCAATGCTCCCGACTGTGGTTGCGGAGATCCTGAAATCACCATTACAGATCCTTGTTCTTGTGATAACCCCAACAATTATCTCAATAATGATGTGGTCTTTTTATTTGAAACAGTCACCATTACAGGACCACCTGGGTTAACTTGGAATCTAGATGTGGGCTTAAGTCAAGGAGTTTATGATGCCAATGGTGCATTAGAAACACAGGCTTTGGCAATGACAGAAACATCACCAGGTGTTTATCAAGTCAATTTCTTTTGGAGTTCATCAGAAGGTTTTTACTCCGCTTTTAACAATGCAGAAGGTTTACCTTCACAAGCCATTGGACAAGAAGCCTTTTTCTGTGATTGTGCCAATGGACCTTGTTTTGGATTTGAGGCTATTGCCCAGATTATCTGTAATCCAGCCCAAACAGAGTACAATGTTTTATTGATATTTGATGGAGGAGATACAGGATCAGGTGGTTACACGATTGTTGATAACCAAACAGGAACAGCTTATAACAACCTCCCAACCAATTCGATCAATTTTGGTCCTTTCCCAACACAAACAGGATACTCTTACACGGTAAGTATTGCCAACCATCCAGATTGTGCTAAAACCTTATCTTCAACAATTGTTGATTGTATCGTGACAGCGATAGAATTACTTGCTTTTGATGGTAGCGTATTAAAAGAAGGAAATGAATTGGCTTGGACGACAGCAAGTGAAAATAATACCGATTACTTTGTGTTAGAATACTCTATGAATGGAACAGACTTTAAAGAAGTCGGAAGTATTGATGCTGCACAAAATAGCAGTGTGACCAGAGAGTATGTTTACTTACACAATACAACAGAAGCAGGTATTTACTACTATCGACTCAAAGAGATAGATATGGAAGGAAAAGAACAAGTCGTAAGTGAAGTCATTACGTTAGAAAGAACCAACAGAGATTTTGCCATCACCAATGTTTATCCGATTCCGACCTCTCAATGGGTCAATGTGGAGTTCTTAGTGAATAAGCCTTCAGATGTGGTGATTGATATAGTCGATATTGCCGGTAAAGTCTTGATGAGTCAGAAGCATCAAGCAGTCATAGGAAGTAATCAAGTACAGATAGATGCTCAAAGCCTATCATCTGGAACCTACTTTATTTCCATATCCGATGGTACACAAACCATCATTGACAAATTTGTTAAGAATTAATTTTACACTGAATAATTGTAACCCTTAGATGAACCAGCATTGCCTTGTGTGATGCTGGTTTTTTTTGTTTTATATCGCTTCGTTTTCTGAAGCTACTCGTTTAAGGTTGCCACCATTATTGCTCCATCTTACAATCAAAGAAGAAATGACTCGCTTCAATCGGATTGCTAACCTAGAACAGAAGAGGCAATCCGATTGATAAAGAGAAAGGAATCTATGAATATAAATCAATCGGATTGCTGGCTCATACAGGAAGACCCATTCGATTGAAACGACTTACCTTTTTTTACAATGAAGGTAACTTGGCAACTTTAGACAAATCACTCTTTCTGATACTAAGGAGTTGTGTCCAAAACCAACTAGCCTCGATAGTAGTGGTATTCGTGTAGAAGCGTTGGCTTCGTAAAACGTTGGCGACACGAATGAGAACGAATAGCGAGACTTTCTATAACAACAACGCACCTTACCTTTCGCTCCTAAAAGAAATTATCACGAAAGAACCAAATTTCATTTAGATAAACCGTTATCCCTAAATGTTTTTAGCAAAAAACTTTTAATAAAAAAATAATATATGTAATTTTAAAGCTGAAACACACAAGAACACTTAAAATATGAATTATGAAGCGATTCATTTACAGGGTGTGGTGTGTTTTGTTTCTAACTACCTCATTATCAGCCCAATCTTTTGAAAACCTTGAAGAAGCCCAAGCTCTTTTAGAAACCTACCAGTTGCAAGCTATTTCTAGCGACACCAGCCAATTTACTTATTTTTATCACAAATTTGAGGAACTTGCTGAGTTTTTTGAACACCAAAAGGCTTATGAATCCTATGCTCATTGTCTTGGGGCAATCACCAATATTGAAATGAATTGGGGGAATAGCCGTAAGATGATTGAACGGTTGGAGGCGAAAATAGGGGAGTGGGAGTTGGCAAATGTGAGGGAGATGGAGCCGAAAGGAGTGGCGAGTTT
>JAHDBB010000317.1 GCA_020630635.1 Chitinophagales bacterium | reverse complement strand
GGTGACAGGTGACAGGTGACAGGTGACAGGTGACAAAACTAAATAATTTCTTAAAACTAATTCAATGCATTTAGATCTAACACCTTACAAGTTCAAACGTGCCAATAATTGGTTGGATAATCAAGGATTTCCTGAATTGATTGGTGGAGCCAATATTACGGAGGATGATATTTTGAAGGCTTTTGAAAAGGGCAAGTTGTTTTTTGATCCACAAACGCAGGAGATTAAATACTTGGATAGTTTTGGAGAGATCTGTCGGACGATTATTTATAAGTATCGTTTTGGGGTGAATTATGGCGGGACTTTTCAATTGCCTAAAAAGCATATTTTGAAGTGTAAGATTGTACGGGATTTGATGGCTCAAAATAATTTTGATGGGTATGTGGCCGTGACGTATCCTGCCGTTCCTGTGAAGGATAATTGGCCGCCTTTTATGACTTATAAAAATAGTCGTTTGGATGTGTGTCCGCATTGTAAGGATGAAATTGAGCCTTTGGTGCATGTATTGCGAAAACAGTATAAGCAGGCTATCGAGCGTAATCGTTTTAGTGGAAATGCGGCTTTGTATAATGCAACTTTTGATTGGGAATATGCAGGACGAGTTTTTCGGGAAAAGATGAATTATACTTGTCAAAAGTGTGGAATCACCTCACCGCCGATTAGTCGTAAGTTTTTGCAAACGCATCATCGGGATTGGAATGCGTCAAATCATCAACAGAGTAATTTACAGTGTTTGTGTGTGTTGTGTCATTTTAATTTGGATTCGATTCATCAAAAGTACTGGTATGGTCATCCGCTTTTACGGGAGTATGTGAAGATGCATCAGTATGCGATTGAACGAAATCCTATTGGGCAGGAGAATTTGGCGGTTTGGCAGCGGATGATGGGGTGATTTCCTATTCTTTTACCACCTTATGAACCTGAAGTCTATCTCCTGATTGTACTTGAACAAAGTAAATTCCTTTTTTTAAATCAGCAAGATCTACAACCTCAGTATTTACAAGGTCTTGCTTAACCAAACACAATTTCCCTAGGGTATCATAAATTTTTATATTAAAAAATGTTTCTTCTTTTATAGTAATTTGTAGTTTATCTCTAAACGGATTAGGTGCTATATAGGTTTCTAATAAAGAAGGACTTGCTGACAAACCTACCTCCACTTCTTCACAATAGGGGGCATCTTCTAATGAAAATCCCCAATTAGAAAACTGAACAAAAAACATCTCATTAAGAACGGTGTCACCTGTTTCTATAATAATACAGTCCTGCCCTAAATTACAGGTCTCGACATCTATGTGACGAGGCGTAAAAGAGACAGAATCATTACTAGCCAAACAATAATATAAGGAATCAGGTATTGCTGGCACTTCAAAACCAAGAAGTTCCCATAAACCTGTAAAAAAGAACCATGAATAATGAGGTTCACAACGAGCGTCTATTAATTGATCAACATCATAATACATAGTCACAGGTGGATATTTTGCGTAAGCAATGAGCGTCACAAAGTTGGTCGTTCTATAACAGTCCGGTGTTTCTTCGACAGCAGGCAAGATAATTTTCTTAGAAAAAATTTGTTCTATATAAAAAAATTGAGAAACTCGCACCTCTAATAAAGAATCCCAAGGAGTATTACTAGAAATTTGCTCTTCTCCAAAGATGGTATTTAATTGGTCGGGAGCAGCTTCAGGATCATATCCAAGAATAATCGTATCTCTATTTCCTAGTGAATCTACAAAATAGAATGGCATTTCAAATAAAGCAGACTGTTGTGCTATAAGTGAGCTTGTTCCCAATAATAAAATAATCCCTAATATAGTCCCTATTCTATTCATCTTGGCTAAAGTTTAAGGGTTGATTTATGAAGAATTTCTCCATCACAAGAAACAATGACGGTATACATTCCAGGATTTAAATTACTGACATCCAATTGTTCTGTATAAGCTCCTGCTTCTTGATATTCATTGGCTTTAGCAACCATTACCGTATTTCCATTATGAATATCAACTACTTGAATGGTCATATTTCCTCCTTCCGTCAATCCATATTCTGCCATTCTCCAAAGTTCAGTAGAACCTCCTTTTATTTCCAGTCCTGTAAGTTTTTGAGGCAATATACTTATTTGTTTTTCTGTAAAATGCATTAATTCACACACATTATTATCAACGATTAAGCGAATGTTATATGTTGAGTTGGGTTCAAAATTATAAAAATTACTTAATTTTTCACTCCCGACCTGTCCTGTAATCCATACACTACTAAATTCATTACTAATGCAACTTTGATTAGTCGAACCATAACTCCCTACTCTACATATCTCTATCTTATACTTAGTCTCTTGAAAACTAGCATGTCCCAACAACTCAATATCTCCTACTTGATTACTGGTATATATTAAATTACTGTTATTCATTTCAAAAAAAGCATAGGCAGGTGTTTCGTTAGTACATACTACAGGACAAGTAGCACAGTCATATATATAATTGGCTTTCATTTGGGAAATCATTAAACCATCATTTAAAATATCTATTTGGCAGACGGTATAAGCTTGAATAGGAGTACTATTATAAGACATAACATTACTAGAAATTTCTCCCCATTCATCACAATCAGCAAGGTTTTCATCAAATTCCCAACAATTTTTATGTGTTGGTGTATCTAAACAATCATCAAAGTCAGGTCCATTATCCCAACTATGACGCAAACCTAATGTATGTCCAATTTCATGATTCAATAAATTCTTTACAAAATTCCATTCTGGATAACCTTCATATTCTTGACGACAATTCATTTTCACATGCAAATTGTTATTTCCATTTACTGGATACCCAACACCAGAAGGTTCAATCCAATTTCCATTTGAATCAAACCAACCATCAAAACTGCCATCATAAATATTAATTTCACTATCTATATTAATACCATATACTGAATTTGCATTGGTACCAAAAGAAGATACATTATTAAAACTTTCTTCGTAAATAGCTGTATTTCTATGAAAATACACACCTGTTAAAATATATCTGATTGGAATACCAGGAGGTGGGTCTGGATAAAACTCTCCAGGTTCTTGTAAATTGGGAACTCTATTTTCTGCTAATCCTTGATTACAATTCAAAATAGTATCTTCTGCCCTTTGATAACCATTATAGGAATAGTCTGGTGGAACTACAATTGTTTGTCCTGTTGTTTCATCAATATACGTTCTTCCTCCATCATGTTCTTCTGTAAAATTACCAGTTCCATCATCACGAAGCAAAAAATGATAATTGACTCTTATGTATTTAATGCTAATTGGATTACAATTTACATCCAAAGCAGTAGTTGTAGGACTTACAACTGGTTGAGCTATTTCTTCTATTGAGCCACAAGTATATCTTAAATTTTGAGCTAAATTACTAGGTGCATAAATTAGCAAAAGAAAGAAAGAAAGAAAGAAAGAATGAAATATCTTTTTAACATAATAAGATTTTTTTAGGTTAATTATATGAAGGTATTTCCAAAAATAAATTAAATAAATAATTTTTACAAAAAAAATAAATAATTATATAAAAACGTACCAAAAAATCACTTTTTCTTTCTCATATATTACTTGCATTTATTCTTTCATCATCAAAAATATACTTACTGTATAAACGCTCAAAGAAATTATCCGTATTTTCAATAGACAATGGTTTAGGCGCACTAAAACTCAAAATATTATTAGCATATCGTGATAAATAATCTAAGTAATCCTCACTTAATAAATTATTTAATTCAGTATTTTTAGTTTCTTTTATCTCTTTTTGTAAGTTTTTCAAATAAGATTCTACTAACGAAAAAGCACTTTCATCCAAGAGACTTTTTACAATCCACAATTTATGTTCTGAATATTTAAAACGTAAGTTTTCTTCATATCTGAATAATAAGCCAATGCTTAGACGTTCACCAATCGACATATTGGTGTTGATGTAGATTATGGAATAAAACGCCTTCATTTTGTTTGTTTTTTTGCCACGAATACACGAATTTTTCAGACCTGTGAATTGAAACAGCTCATTTTTTTCATTATAAAAAAGCCCACCAACCAAGTCGATGAGCTTTCATTATTCCTTAATTATTCCTATTATCTATTCGTTTTCTTCGGCTGCTACATCTTCTTCGGCAGTGTACTCAATCGGGTGAATCATCGGTAAATCCATGAGCTTTTTTTCTTCGTTACTGACACTAAAGAAGCGTAAAATTCCGCCTGACGATTCTGCTATTTGTCGGGCAAAGCTGACTAAGGTTTTGTAATATTCGGCAGCAAATTCTGGGTCAATTTTGGGCAAGATGTCGTTTAAACCTGTGAGTTTATCAGCAATTAGTTGGGTACGCTCATTGACGTTGTTGGGGAATGAGCCGATCATGGCATCGACTTTAGATGCATAGTCTTTTTCTACTTTTTGGTAAAAATCTTGTAAATTTTCAGAGTTGGCATCGTTATAAGTACGGATGTTGGTCAACTTTGCGCCCCACTCTTTTTCGCCTTTATCAATTTTGTCGTCTGCTCCTGCGATCAAGACCGTTACCATTGGTATGGCTTCTATCATCAAGTTGATTTCGTCTTCCGACAATCCTTCTAAGTAAGTCATAATAACATTGTATTTATTGGTAATTTAAATATTTTTTCTTTTGGAGAGAACGGCTTTTCTTTCATCGCAATGGGTCTCCCTGCTATTCGTTCTCATCACCAAGCTACCCGAACCCTTTTGCCAATGCTCTTTGGTGATACCACTACTATCAGGTCTAGTTTGTTAAGGTATAGACGCTGATATTTCTATAAAATAGATGGTACAAAGATATTCTGAAAGTTTTGGAAATAGAAAGGATTTTGCGGTTCTTTTCTTGTTTTGGGACGATGGGACGTTTTTTGAGTCCATAGTCGATGGTCAATCGTCCATAGTGCGGTTCTTTGCTTGATTTGGGGATGGTGGGACGTTTTTTAAGTCCATAGTCGATGGTCAATCGTCCATAGTGCGGTTCTTTACTTAGTTTTGGGACATTGGGACGTTTTTTGTCGATTAACTTATCCCTTTTTCGTCCCTTTTTACAGAAAGCAAGAAGTAGAAACCACAACGACCTAGCCCCGAATGGATTAAATTCTAATTTTTAATTTCTAAATTCTAAAACAGTTCAGTTCCTGAAGCGTTCTGCCAATTCTCAAATAGCCCCGATAGGAGTGGTATCACTAAGGAGCGTTGGCAAAAGGGTTTGGGTGGCTTAGTGATAAGAACGGATAGCGGGACTTTCCAACACGACGAAGCTATTGACCTTTCGCTCCTAAAACTAAACTATCACGAATTGAACTGCCTATGGACTATCGACTGTTCAACTATGGGCTTTTTATCAAGAAAACTTATGGAATGCCTATATTTTTTTCCATTTTATCGAAAAATCCTGTATCTTGATTGTCTTTTTTAGATTTTAATCTACCGACCTACATATTCATAAAATTCATAAATATTTTTAGATGCAAAATACTCATTCTACGCACCAAGATTTGCCTCATGAAAGTGGAGTGTATCATGTAACTGGTGAAGCGGTTTATGCCGACGATATTTTGGTTAATGAAAAGCTGCTACATGGACATGTTTACTACAGTCCACACGCTCATGCACGGATAGTGTCTTATGACTTGACGGCTGCCAAAGCGGTAGAAGGAGTTGAGGCAATCTTGACATACAAAGATATTCCTGGTGAAAATCAGATGGGTCCTATCGCTCACGATGAGCCTGTTTTGGTTACTGATATGGTTACTTTTATAGGACAAGCGATCTTTCTCATTGCTGCCAAAGATGAGGCAACAGCCCTTGAAGCGGCTGCCTTGATAAAGATCGAATATGAGCAATTACCACCAGTTTTGACCATCGAAGAAGCCATGAAAACGGGAGAATCTCAATTGATTGCTCCACCTCGAACAATTAAAAATGGTGACTTAGCCATCGGTTTTGCACAAGCCAAACATGTCATTGAGGGAAAGTTGGAAATTGGAGGACAAGAGCATTGGTATCTGGAAACACAAACTTGTCTGGCAATTCCAGGAGAAGGAAGTGAAATGCAAGCGATTAGTTCGACCCAACATCCTAGCGAAACACAAGCCCTGATTTCAGAAGTTTTGGATATTCCCAAAATGGAAGTAGAAGTGCAAGTTCGACGAATGGGCGGCGCATTTGGAGGAAAAGAAACACAAGCCAATCATGTCGCTATTTGGGCTTGTTTGATGGCGCAAAAAACAAAGTGTCCTGTCAAAATCCGCTTGTTTAGAGATGACGATCAAAAGATGACGGGCAAACGCCATCCCTATTTGATATTTTATAAGGTAGGATTCGATGACAAAGGCGTGATTTCTGCGGCTGCTTTTGATATAAATGCCAATGCTGGTTCGAGTACCGATTTATCTATGGCAGTTTTAGAACGAGCGATGATGCATGCCGATAATTCGTACTTTATCCCCAACATTCATATCTTAGGACGAGCCTGGAAAACCAACTTGCCTTCTAATACTGCATTTAGAGGTTTTGGAGGACCACAAGGAATGGCAGCGACAGAGACGGTTTTGGATAGAATTGCCCGATACTTAGGAAAAGATGCGGCTGATATTCGATACCGAAATTTTTATGGCATCAATGAACGCAATATTACGCCATTCCAACAAAAAGTCGAAAAAAATCGCCTTTATATGATTTGGGATCAAATTTATAAATCAGGTGAATACAAAGAAAGACGAGAAGCAATAAATGCATTTAATGAAAAAAATGAGTTTTATAAAAAAGGACTCGCTTTGACTCCCGTAAAATTTGGCATTTCTTTTACGACTTCCTTTCTCAATCAAGCAGGCGCATTGGTCAATGTTTATAAAGATGGAACGATTTTGGTCAATCATGGAGGAACAGAAATGGGACAAGGTTTGCATACCAAAATCAAAACAATTGCGGCTTTGGAAATGGGCGTAAGTCCCGAATTTGTCAAGGTTAATGCGACCAATACGTCTAAAGTTCCCAATACTTCTGCGACGGCGGCTTCGGCTGGAACAGACTTAAATGGTATGGCAGTCAAAGATGCAGTTGATAAAATTAAGAAGCGTTTGAAAGGAACGGTCAAAGATTTATTAAAGGAAAAATACGAGATTGATACCAAGAAAAAATACATTGTTTTTGAAAATGATGTAGTCTATTCCAAAGAACTTCCAAGCAAAACTTTGTCATTTAAAGAGGTCGTTTTAAAATCGTACTTTAGTCAAGTTAGTTTGAGTGCGACCGGTTTTTATAAGACACCTGATGTACATTTTGATCGAGAAAAAGGAAAGGGAAAACC
>JAHDBB010000316.1:3937-7334 GCA_020630635.1 Chitinophagales bacterium | reverse complement strand
TGTGGTGAAAAATCACTTTAGTCCTCTTAAATCCCTTATGTGGTGAAAAATCACTCCAATAAACTTTTGTGAAAAGCCAAAATCACTCCTATACTTTTTTGATCGATTCGTTGACAATGGATCAATGACAAATCTAAATGCTCCATCAATTGTTCAAACGCCTCCTCTTCAAACATCAACATCGGACCTCGCTTAAATTCTTTCCCCTCTACAATCGTTTCTTTCAATTCCTCCACACTATCAATATTAGGCAAAGGCACAAATTCTATCTCATCCAATAAGTCCAGCTTCTCATTGATACTGACCAACAAATTACTAATATGCTCACTTAAATCATTTACTTCTTTTTGAACAATCATTTCTTGTTCTTGCAAGGTAGCAACATCAATCAAGATGGTATTTTTGACCAAGCTAGCATAATGATAAATTTGACTAAGGGTTTGGTGTTGAATATAGAGTTTCTTTAAATCGGTATCTTTACCTTGTTGTTTAGCAAGAGCTAAATGATAGGCTAAAAAATCCTGATCCCATTGTTTAAAATGCTCCCCAAATAATCGTTCCTTTTCTTCAACAAGTACTTTAAAGCCTTCTGAAAGTGTGTTTTTATCATATGTTTTCCCTTGAAAAGAAAAGGACTTTTGAGTTGTTTTTCCTTCTCTCATTTCGCTAGCCATCTCCAGTAGTCCATCGACTTCTTCTATCGGTTTCAAAAGGTCTAAAAGTTCCTCCTTCAATTGTTCCAAATCATTGGACGAAGGATTTGTGATAACTTGTGCTGCTTCTTCCAGTTCTTCCATGAGTGGAATTTGGATAAAGCGATCTTTGAAAGTATCATAGTATTCTTTCAACAAAGTTTGATCTTTGGTTTCGGCATTGATAAAGGCTTCAAACTCTTCAGAACGTACATATTCTTTTGGATTTTGACGAATGTATTTTTGATACACCAAATTTGTCAATTGTTCTTGTACGACTTCTTTGTTCTCAAATAACAACCAAGAAGAACGATCATCTATCTCACAAGAGATATAAGGGTTTTTGGCATTTTCCTCTCGTTTGTCATTAGGTGGATGACTTTCATACATGCCGACCTTTGAGTTTTCAGAGGTCAAAAATAGTTGTTTGCCTCCTTGCCCATCATCAGGTAGAGTCGCTAAAACCTTATTTTGTTCTTCCTTACCATTGATTATCGCTTGGTCATTATGCGTATAGAGATTTTCAGTAAAAATCTTTTTTTGTGCAGCAGCATAGGCATGTCCCAAAGTCTTTCGCCAATACTGATCTCCTCTTTCCAACTTCCAAAGTGCCGAAACGATGGCTTGACTCCCAGAAGTACTCACCGCCATTTTATCCGCATTAAATTCCATCTCTCGCATCAAAGACAAGTACATCACATTGAGCATCTGATAAAATAAACCTAACACAAAACGAATAAACCAAATGACAGGCGTAATCACCCACGCTCCCAATGAAATAAAAGTACCAGAATTTCGCCATTGCTCCAACAGCACATCCCACCGATCTCTCGAATAAATCATATCAAAAATAATGGCATTGGCAGATATAATGTAACTTCCAATTCTCATACTGCTTTGAGAAAAATGCCCAAACTCATGACTAATAACTGCTTTGAGTTCCGAAAGATTCAAACAGCTTATCAAGCCTAAACCCAATGTTAATTCTTTTTCAACAGGCAAAAATAGGCTCAACCAAACGTTACTATAAGATGCAAATGCATTGACATCGGGCGTAAGGTAAACGGTTTTGGGATAAGCAACATCCGTTTCATGACAAATTCGTTCTATAAAATTCCATAAGACAGGTTCTTGTTTTTTATCTAACTTAATTCGATTAAGTGGATTTTTATGAGGTTTGAGCTTCAACATAAATTTGAGGGTAAAAAGTAGGAGCATAACTGATCCACCAATCGCTGTCATCTTTATAATAAGTGCTAAATAACCGACTCGAATCATTGGGTAAGTAATCGCTAAATAGACTAAAGCTCCCATCGTTACCACCAATAAAAGATAAAGTACAAAAAATAGGATAATTGCCGCAATCGCTAAGGCAGCTTTGAGTTGATAGCTGGAGGATAAGCTAGTTAGTTTATTGGGTAATTGGGTTGGGCTTGGGGGATATAATGAAGAGGACATGGGTTGTTTTTGGTGACGGGTTTTAAGGGGTGCATCCCAGATTATCGTATTAGTAATTTTTTTGAGTGTTATTTGACCATTTTCAGAACCATTTTCTGTGTGTTTTGACTGTTCATTTCCTTGTCTTCGCCATACAGGTCTTTCTTTTCCAATTGATGAAAAGGTCTAGGCGACCCCAAAGTAAAATCTCGCTAAACTTATGGTTCTTGGCGCAAAGCCATCGCCCCGCCACCCGAAATTTAGCAGACCAACGCTTCTTTTTCAGTTCTAATTTTGCAGAAAACATTTTCTTTTGCAAAAAACTCTATGGATGAAAATGCTTTATCATAGTGATTTAAAGCTGATTGTACTAGAGGATCATAGTTCATTTTTTCTTGATTACAAAGTTTTCTAAAACAGACACATTTTGATACGTTTTGACCTCAACCTAATAGCCCCGAATGGACTAAATTCTAATTTTTAATTTCAAAATTCTAAAGCGGTTTTTATGGGGTTCTGTCCTCAACGAACTAGCCCCGATAGGAGTGGTATTCGTGTCGAAGCGTTGGCTTAGAAAAACATAGCCATACGAATAAGAACGGATAGCGGGACTTTCTAATACGACGAAGCAACAAAACTTTCGCTCCTAAAAATAGAACTTTTCCAAGAATTAATCAATGCTTTGTTTTTCGTAATGCTCGTACCTTTTTGGGTCCGTACCAAAGCCAAACGCCTGCTATCACCAAAATTAATAGCCCAATGCCTAAAATATTCATAGAAATGAGCTTGAAGAATTGGCTGATAATGGAGCCGTCATGCATCGCTTCGATCCAGTCGGAATGACGACGAGCGATGGATAAAACCTTGCCGCTTTTGGCATCGACTTGAACCTCCCAATACCCGTTTTCAAATAAGACTTTGACCATCCCTTTGGAAGGACGGGCATCTATTCGATCTACCTCATTTTGTTCGCTTGTTTGGGTTAATAAAGCCTCTTTTGCAATATTTGCCAACTGGTCTAAGGGTTGCCATTCTGTCATGTTTTTAGAGATGCCTTTTTGGGTGGGCGGTTGTAAGACATCACTGTTCTTTTTCCAGCCTAAAAGTACGCCTGTTACGCTGCTGATGAGTAAAAATAGGGCTAGTGCCAGTCCGATGTAACGGTGAATTACTCGAAACTGCCGAAGACTTTTGACGTATTTTTGTAGACGACTGATAATTTAGACCACTTTAAAGGTTTGATAAAAGCGGTGCAAAGGTAAGGTAAA
>JAHDBB010000316.1:2158-3837 GCA_020630635.1 Chitinophagales bacterium | reverse complement strand
TTGTAGAGTTCTATGTATTCTTGGTCTTTTTTTAGGGAGAAATGGATCATTTGGGATTGTATTTCAAAAAAAAACACATAGCAAGCCGAAACCTACCATGTGTTATATGGGTAATTTGTATGTAAGAATTTATCGTAAAGTTTGGATTCGTTTAATTAAACTATTGTGGTCTGCATAGACGATTTTCAAAATTTCTTTTGTCGCCTCTAAAGACACTTCTAGTTCATTTTTGTCCACTTCAACTTCCTTGTTGTCTATTTTAGCTAACATATCTTCTGTGAAAAGGTTTAAATCTAAAATGACTTGTGCTAAGTCTTTGAGTGAACGGTATTCTTTTCCTAAAGATTTTAGGTTACTGCGTAGGCTCTTGTTGATACTACCAATTTCCTTGTCTTTGCAAACTTCCTCTAAGGTTTTGCGAACCATCACAGCCGATGCTGTAAAGCAATCTGTGTTGTAACAAGTACTGGCTTCGTCAAAAAAGGTTCCAATGCTAATCGGTACATCTAATGAGCTGTCTTTACCAACAGAAGAACGTCCTGTGTAAAGTCGCCATATTTCATCACCTCCTAACTCACGATTGTACATGTAAAGGTCATCCACTTTACCTTTAAAATAGTAAGTGTCTCCGTCATTGGGTTTGCCAATGCATAGGTTCTTGAACTCATTTAGATAAGTTCCGTTACTACCGGTATAGGTACTGTAATGCTTGCCATTGATATAGACTTTTAGGCTTCCTTTTTCAGAATTAAAAGTTGCTACTAAGTGATGCCATTTGCCCTTTTCAAAAGAGCCAAAATAGCCTGAACTTACTCTTGTATTCGAGGTAGCACGACCTAGCCAAAACTGTCCGTCTTGACAAGCAATAGCATATCCTACAGAACTGGCTTGTCCACCAGAGGAAAGGATATAGTTTCCGCCTTGAGGATAAACCCATAAGCCAATGGAAAGGTTTTCGCTGGCTCCAATTGGATCGTTTCCTAAGTCGATGTAATCGTCAAAACCATCAAATTCATAAGCACCATTGTCATTATCATAGCGATCTGTTGTGGGGACAGCTCCATGATTGGTTCCATGATTGTTGGCTCCGCTTTTATCTTTTACATCTCCATTGAAGGGAAAATAAGCCACAAGCCCTTGACTGAGATTTTTGTCTTCTGGTTGGGCAAACACCGAAAGACTCAGTAAGAAAATCAATGAAAAGAATAGGGATTGATTTCTCATAAACATAAGTTTTAAGTTTGTAAATTTTCGCTTAAAACATATCTATAACGCAATTGTCCGAAAATACTATTTTTAGGACTCATATTCAAATGATTTGGTTACAATATTTTAATTTTTTTTTGGCTTTTTAATAGCATTTTATCTCTAACTCCAATAAATCAATTTTTTATACATAACATATTTTTTTATTCAAATTGTTTTTTTTAGGCATAGCGTTTATTAGACGACATATAATATAAAACTCTTTAGTGTTGAAATTTATATTTTTGGGAGTTGATAAGTAGTGAGAATTGATAGATCGTTTTTTTAGAATTTTAAAATTCTAAAGCGGTTCAGTCACTACGGGGACAGACCTCAACGAACTAGCCCCGAATGAATTAAATTCTAATCTCAAAATCCTAAATTCTAAAGCGGTTCAGTCACTACGGGGACAGACCTCAACGAACTAGCCCCGA
>JAHDBB010000316.1:0-2058 GCA_020630635.1 Chitinophagales bacterium | reverse complement strand
AACTAGCCCCGATAGAAGTGGTATCACCAATGTGAGTTGGCAAAAGGGTTCGGGGGGCTTGGTGATGAGAACGGATAGCGGGACTTGCCTTTGCGATGAAAGACAAACCCTTCGCTCCTAAAAAAATAAATTATCTAAAACTATTTAAGATTTTTAAGTCAATGCCACATTATGCTGTTTGACTCGTTTATTCATCACGCCAAACCATAAAGGTGGAATCAATGCCATTAAGATAGAACCAGGATAACCCAATGGCAATTGTGGCGACTCATCATGATGATCTAAGACTTGATACTTTTTGCTGGCAAGATAATGATGGTCTGAATGACGGGTCAATTCATATAAAAGGATTCTTCCGACTTCAAAATTAGAATTCCAAGAATGAATAGGACGTACTTTTTCATAACGACCTGATTCTAATTGCTTGCGTCTCAATCCATAATGTTCCACATAGTTGATGGTTTCTAATAGTAAAAAACCGATGACTCCTGCTATGATTACTGCCCAAAATCCTGTGGTCGTGGTCAAGAAAAATAAAAGGACTAAATAAGCAATTTGAGTGATTTGAAAACCCAACATTTGATTATTGAAACTCCAAAAACTTTGTTTCTTACGCTGTAAACGCTTCTTCTCTATATTCCAAGCACTCAAGTAAGACCCCACTACAGAACGTATCCAAAAGGTATAAACAATTTCGTTGTATTTTGCACTAGCAGGATCTAAGTCTGTTGCCACATTTTTGTGATGTCCTTGATTGTGTTCAATGAAAAAGTGCATATACAAATTGGGAAGTAACAAGGCTTGTGCCATTCGATTTTCCCATATATTTCTACGATGTCCCAACTCATGAGCGACGTTGATACCACAAGCTCCCAATACAATTCCAACAGATAAAGTACTTCCGATGAGTTCGAAGGTGGAAAGATCTGCTGTATTCAATGTGTAAATGAAAAGTCCTAAGATGCCGTAAACAATCACGACATTAAAATACAATAAGTAGTCAAAAAACTTCTTGCTCAACTGACTCTCTTTTTCCTCTATGGACATATTTTCTTCTGATCCTGACAAAAGAGGTTCTATAAATGGTACAACACCAAATACAAAGATGACTAATAAATAACTCCACCAGCCTTGTGCTAGCAATCCTATGAGGGCTAAGAGTGGAACAATGTAGGCGAATAAATACTTTAAATCTTTCATATCGAACTTTTTTAGCCAAAATAGTTCGATTTCTCCAAAAATCCAAATATTTTCACGACTTTTGGGACAAAAAACTGATTTTGACAATATGGGACGCAAATCATTGGATAAAAAACGTAAGGAAAGGAATACTAAGACTCAAAAATGGGCAGAAGATTTATTGCCCAAGTTACAAAGTTTATCGCTCAAGGATATTACGATGGATGAGTTGGCCAAATTGATTGGGAAAAGCAAATCGACGGTTTATGAATACTTTAAGACCAAAGGAGAAATCTTGCAATATGTCGCAGAAATTCGGGTCGCCAATTTAGAACAATATCGAGTGTTTTCCAATAGCAATGAACCAGATTTTCAACATCAATACCAACAGCTTATTGACTTGATCTGTAAAGGCGCACAAGGCATTAGTTCACACTTTCTCCATGAGCTTCAAATGCATTATCCCGATGCTTGGTCGGTGATTCGTCAATACTTGGATCATCTCTTGGAAGACATCCGAAAGATTTATCAATTGGGCATTCAAAATAAGGTTTTTCATCCTGTGTCCGTCGAGTTACTCATCAACTTAGATGAACATTTTGCCACCAATATGATCACCAATGAGTCGTTTTTGAAGGATCATCAAATTCCTTTAGAGACATTGGTCAAGGATTATTTGTTTTTAAAATTCAATGGTCTCAATATGAAGTTTCAATAGTTTATAATGGTGAATTGTAAATGATAAATTATGAATGCTGTTCATTTTGTGTTTCTTTCTTTTTAGGAGCGAACTTTGCTAGCTTCGTCGCAACGGCAAGTCCCGCTATCCGTTCTTATGAACGCAGCCAAGCTTCTGCCGCAAGTCTTTTCGACTTGTGG
>JAHDBB010000003.1 GCA_020630635.1 Chitinophagales bacterium | reverse complement strand
CTATTTGGGATTAGAATTAGCAGGGGAACCCACTATAGAAATTCCTTTCAAAAAACCCAAAGGACAAGAATTATCTTTTTCCCAAAAATTATATAATAAAATGTTGAGTGGAACACGAGTCGTTGTCGAACACGCCAATAGTGGGGTCAAAAGACTTCGGATGTTGAAGGACACTATCCGTATCCGATCCACCCAATTCAGAGACTCCATAATGGTGGTGGCTTGTGGGCTTCATAATTTGAGAGTGAAAAGCTCACAAAGGAACTATCAAGCATCGCACGCGGGAATCTAATAAATTTTTCCTAATAAAGTCTAATAGTACCAATAATTTTGTGTCCATCAAAATAAACGGAGGTACTCATAATAAAAATGGAATAGGTAGCATCATTGAAGTTTTTACAAAAGACATAAAACAAACTTACCAACATTTTCTCAATCGTGGTTTTCAATCTTCCATGTCTCCTAAAGTCAATATTGGATTAGGTACAAATTCTAAAATAGATTCATTAAAAATTAATTGGTACAATGGAAAAACTCAAACCCTCAACAATATAGCAGCCAATCAATTGATTACTCTTGATATTAAAGATGCCGTTAAACAACTTACTAAGCCAAAGACAAGTACCAAAATAATTTCAAAATATCCTAACAATTTATTCCCTGATTATACACATAAGGAAAATGAATATGATGATTTTAAAAAAGAAATTTTGTTACCCCAAAAACAATCTAAATATGGACCACAATCAGCAATAGGAGATGTCAATAATGATGGACTAGAAGATATTTTTATCACAGGTGCAAAAGGATTTACGGCAAGTTTATATATACAAAAAGAGGATAACACTTTTTGGGCTACCAATCAAACAGCTTTTTATGAAGATAAAGCTTTTGAAGATACAGGCTGTTTATTTGTAGATATAGACAATGATAACGATTTAGATTTATATGTTGTTAGTGGAGGAAATGAATTCAAGGAAGGAAGCAAGATGTTACAAGATAGAATTTATGTTAATGATGGTAAAGGTAATTTTAAAAAAGCATTAAATCGTCTTCCTCAAATGTTCACAAGTGGGTATGCGGTTACATCAGGAGACTTTGATAAAGATGGGGATTGGGATATTTTTGTTGGTGGCAGAATAATTCCCGGAAAATATCCACTTCCTCCCCAATCCTATCTGCTTGAAAATACAAATGGTTTTTTTCGTGATATAACAGCTCAAAAATCTCCTGACTTACAAGAACTAGGATTGGTAACAGATGCTGTATTCTCTGATTATGATATGGATAGTGATCTTGATTTAATAATAGTGGGAAAATGGATGGCTCCAATGGTTTTTATTAATAATGAAAATAGATTCACTCCCCAACAATTATCTAAATATGCTACTAAAGGATGGTGGTATAGCATTGCGTGTAAAGATGTAAATAATGATGGACTCCCAGATTACTTCATTGGAAATTTGGGAGAAAATAATAAATTTAAAGGAAATGATGACAAAGAACTACATCTTTATGCATCCGATTTTGACAATTCTGGCTCTATTGATATTGTTTTGGCAAGTGAATCTGATAACCGATTACTACCAGTTAGAGGAAAAGAATGTTCATCTGAACAAATGCCGTTTATTAATACAAAATTTCAAGATTTTACAAGTTTTGCAGAAGCAGACTTGAATGCTATATATACACCAGAAAAAATTGAAAGTGCTCTTCATTTAACAGCAAAAGATTTTAAGTCAGTCTTATTATTAAATAAAGGTAATGGAGACTTTTCAAAATCCGAATTACCCAATGTAGTACAGTACGGACCTACTTTAGCCTCTATACTTGAAGATGTTAATAACGATGGATTGATAGATATTGTAGGGGCTGGAAATATATACGAGACCGAACCAGAAACTGTAAGATATGATGCTTCAAAAGGGTACATATTGATTAATGATGATAATGGCAAATTCTTTGAAACTCAAAATCAGGATTTCTTATTGGAGGGCAATATAAAAGATATACAACTAATTAAGGTAGGAGAACAAAAAATTATATTGGCATTACAAAATAGTGGAAGTATTCAGAGTTTTAAAGTAAAATAAAAATGATGTCACTAAGGAGTATTGCTCTCAATCAGCTAGCCCCGATAGCAACGGCTATGACAAAAGGATAGCTAAAAGGCAAGGCTTGTCATAATAGTGGATAGCGGGGAGACCCGTCACGATGAAAGAGTAATAACCGCTCGCTCCTAAAAATAAAGATTCTTCAAAAGTAAATAAATCTATTAGTTATTGGTTTTTTACTTAGGAGAGAAAGGTCAGGTGCCTTGTCGTAAAGCATGCGCCTGCTATCCACTCTTTATACGTATAGCCCTTATGTGATATGCCTCCCTTGTACACGTATACCGTTCCTATCAGGTCTATTGGGTTATGGTTTGAACCCTTAGTAACTGTACGTGAATTTCGGATTAGTAAAATTATAATAAGCTGAAAATCAAATTATTATAATTTAATACTCACATCAGAACCGAAAAAGAAGCGTTGGCAATGCTCAATTACTGGTAGCGAGGTGTGGCTTTGCGAGAGGAACGTGTGATTGAGCAAGATTTTATTTCGGGATCGCCCAGATATTTTTATCGACTGAAAAATGAAAGCCCGTCTGGCGAAGACAAGGAAACGGACGGCAAAACCACACAAAAAACGGTTTGTAAAACACCTTTCAAAAAAATACCATTTTAATCCGAAATTCACGTTAACTGTATTATCTTGACAATATAGCTTTATATTCTTCAATATTCATTTCTTTAAATTTATCTTCTTTTACATAGGTGAGCAATAATTTTAACTCTTCCCTACTAAGATTTTTTTTAATCGGAATTATGAGATTCATTTGTTCATCCAAAAAAGCATAGGTAGGGGTATGTACTGCATCAGATTCCTGACACAAGGCTTTTGCCAAAGTGCTATATTTAGGTCCTTGAAAACTCCGCTCGCTATGCCAGTCTTTTCCATTAAAATGAATGGTTCTTTCCTCAAAAACGCCTAACTGCATGGGATAGTAGTGTTGGTTAATATAAGAGATAATAAAAGGGTCTTTTTGTACATATTCTTTGGCATGAAGACAGTCTTCACAACTTGGATCATAGATAAAAACTAAACCTTTTTTAGGCTTTTTTTTGAAAATATTATCTACCGTTTCAAATTCCATCCAATTAATATTGGTTTCTTGTTGACAAGAAAAGCATAAAATTAGTATATTTGTTGACAAAATAAGTGTTGCTTGGTAGAAAAATAGTTGGAATATGTTTTTATAAGATGTGAGTTTGGTATTAGTTGTCATAAAAGGCTAAAATTAAAAAACTTAAATTTTTGATGTCGTATAAAAGACAATAAGAAGGTTTTGTACACAAAGTATAGATAAAGACGATTTGACTTTTTCTGTTCAATGATAGAAAAAAAAAAGGAGGTTTTATCAATTAATCCAAAATAATTTGCTTATTTTGTGAGGAAAAGCCTGATGAAATTACAAAAAAATACTACCTAATTATTTGGAAGTGTAAGATTTAACCATTTCTTCACATCTTTTTTTATTCAAATATTCCAAAATTTGAGGAATGTTTTGTTTCTTTACACTCTATTATGTGTTGAAACTAGAACTATATCTAATAACTAAACCAATTTTAGTAAAAAACTTACAGAATCCAACCCAAAGCATATAGCCTGCTGTTATTGGTTTTCTGTACTCAGAAAAAAATAAATTCAATAACAAAAAATAAAAAATATGAGACTATTTAAATTGCTTGGTATCATCCTGATACTGGTAATGCCTTTTGCCTTGTTTGGACAACAAACTCAGGCAGTTCAAATGGATGCAGCAAAGGCATTGCAAATGGAAAAAGATAAGGCTGATAAAGCCAAATGGCTGGAACTTGAAAAACAAGAAGCCCAACTTTTGCAGCAACCAATCACTGATGAAGTGGCTAATCAGTTGGATAAAATTAATGCTCAAAGAGCACAATTGAGAGGAGGTAAACAGCCCCTAAGAATAGAGGCTAAAGAAAGAAGGAAAGCAAAAGAAGGAAAGATTCTTCGTGTTAGTGATAGACGTAAAGCGGATAATAGACTGCTTAAAACAAATCCTGCTACAGGACAAAGATATGTGAAGATTAAAGCTCCTAATCCTCCACTTAGAAGATTAGAAAATTAGTTAAACCAATAATAAAAAATAATTTATTTATTATGAATAGACTACGACAGTTAATTGTAGGATTTGTGGCATTAGCCGCAATTTTCTACTTTCATGACGGTCACTCCCAATGTACTACTCCTGTTACCCCCACTAATATTGTGGTAACAGAAACTGGACCTGGAGAAGTTTCTCTAAGCTGGGATTTAGACTGTGCAAATCGTACAGAATGTGGGGCAAATGAGTCCTTGTTTTGGTATGTAGGTTTTTATGGACAAAACTCTCCCTCCCAAAATGGTATTAATGGTGAGTATGCAGTCTCAGGTGCAACAACCTGTGCCAATGGTGATGTGGTAGGTTTGCCAATTA
Organism: Chitinophagales bacterium; assembly: GCA_020630635.1. Taxonomy (GTDB): domain Bacteria; phylum Bacteroidota; class Bacteroidia; order Chitinophagales; family UBA2359; genus JAHDBB01. The sequence continues at coordinate 34,848 of JAHDBB010000003.1, read as the reverse complement.
GCAATGGTGGAGATGTTTTTGGAGATGGTTCTGTATGTTTGGATCAGAAAAGCTCAACTTGTTATTCAGGTGAGTTAGGGCAATTAATTGATGGAGCAAATGGGCCACAAAACCACACTTGGAATGTAGCAGGGATGTGTTCTGTTGAAGGAGTACAAAATTTCCTTTTTGATCTTTGCCCAGGGCAATGTTACAATGTCTTTATGTGGGAATTGGTGGTTGCCACTCCTACAAATGCAGGTTGTAATACTACCTTAACTAATTGTGGTATTGAAACAGCTATTGCTTGTGGAGAGATAGCCTTGATTGCAGAGTCTCCTGTGTCAGATGTTGTACGCATCTGTTTATCTGGAGATAATGATCCTATTGAAGTTCCTGTACTTTCTATTGTAAGTGCTGAAAATACTTCTGGTGGTCCAGCAATTTGTGCTACTGCAGGTGCTACTTATTCAGGAGATTGGGTTGCTCAACCTGAAGATACAGGAGACGCAGCCTCTTCTTGTGTAGTACAAGATATAGATACAGAAACTCCTTTTGATGCTGCTACTTGTAATATTACAGATGCTAGTGCTAGTGGAACACAAGTTGGTGGTGGTAATGGTGGACAAACAGGTATTGCACCTATGGCAGGAGGAAACTCTGCCAACGGATTGTTACAATTAGATGCCAATGTTTTGGAAGTCAATTGTCGTGATTTGTTGGAGGTTGGTTTTTCTACCCCTACAGGATGTAATGGTGTGAATAGTTTAGATGTATTTTTACCTACACCTGTATGTCCTGGATATGATAATACTTTTACTGATGCTATTGTATATATTTCCAATAATGGAGTACCTATAAATCCCAATACCTCTAATACAGCATATCCTGCTTGTGTTGCTGCTGGTATGGCTAATGCAGGAGACCCTGGTGAGAGTGGTACTATTCAATGTCAAAATGGTTCTAATACTGATGGAGCAGCCTATCCTGCCAATTATTCTGCACAATTTGGTGCATTTTTAAATACGGCAGATGATTGTGTTTTTCCTCTAGCTGGGAACCCATTTGAAGGTGGAGGAAATCCATTTGATTTTGATGGTGTAACAATCGAAGATTTTGGAGATGGTGTTAATAGACAAGTATCTACTATTTGTGTTCGTTATGAAGATCCTTGTGATGGTTCTAAAGCTGCGACTTGTGTGAAGTTTATTTCTGATGCCTCCCCACTAGTGGCAGAGGCACGTGCTTGTCCTGTGACTTGTGAAGCAGGTACAGGAACAACTATGGACGGACGTATTATTGTGGAAAATGTTGGTGGTGGTTCTGCTGATGGAAACCAAGATTTTACAGATGATGGTGGAGCGACTTCTATTGCCAATTATTTTGTAGAAATAGTTGCTGGACCATCAACAGGTGCTTTAACTCAACAAGCTAATGGTGATTGGGAAGCTACAGGGTTAGCACCAGGTGTTTATACTGTAGAGATTCGTGATGAATTAGCTACTGGTGATACTTTTGACAGTGCTACAGATGATGGAAATGCTAGTTGTGGAGCTGCTTGTCCTATTCAATTAGTTGTTTCAGTTGGGAATCCTCCTGTTAACACTCTTTTAGCTACAGCTGGACCATTAGCAACGTGTGATGATGATCCTCAAGTATATACTACTACTATTACAGGAGAACAATCTGTTTTGCAACCACCATCACCTGTTGCAGATGCTGTGTTTAGTACAGGTCCTGGTGGAACAGCTGCTGGTGATGTAGGAGGAATTGTAGTAGGTGGAATGTATGATGCCTGTGGTGTTGACTTGTTTACAGAATCTAATACAGTTGAAATTTGTGTAACTAATTTTAATAATGTTGTTGATGGTAATATGTCTGCCAGTACAATTGATTTATATCTTAATGGTACATTCATATCTGAGGTAGCTGTAGAGGCCGATATGTTAGGTCCAAGTGGTGGAATAACAGCTTGTTTTACAAATGTTTCAGTAAATGCTTACTCTGGATCAAATGGAGCATTGATAACTGATCTTTTGCTTGGGACTAGTACAAATGGAACAACAATTGCAGTTGAGGGATTTGATAATGATGGTGCTGCTCCTGCTGGTGAGGATTTTACTTGGGATGATGTCACAATAACTATTGGCGGAAATGCTGAATGCCTTACAGTAACAACTCCAGCTGATTTTACAACTTGTTCTGTATCAAGTGCTGGTGCTGCGCCAGCAGATATGCCTAATGGCATGTTATCTGTTGCCGCTGGAATGACTAATCCAGGTAATCCTGCTGATGTAGTTGCAGTCGGTAATGAATTAACCTTTACAGATCCGACTCCTGGTGTTGCAGATACTTATTGCTACTTAGTTGGTGGTTATCTGCCAGGTTCTAACTATGCAGATGATGGTCTTGACTTAACTTGTACCAATATGCAATGTTGTTATTTAGAACAAGAAGTCTGTTTTGCCACTATAGAGTGTTTTGAATGTCCAGACATACTAGAACCAGAAAACCAAGATGCCTGTGTTTGTTCGGATGATGCTTCAGTTGGATTAGACTTGAATACAGATGAAATAGGTTTGACAGCTACTTGTGATACTTGTGCTGCACCACCGCCTGTATTCTGTCCCTTCGATCCAGCAAATATGGAGATTGAGATTTGTATGACGGGTACTCATACTTGGAATACAGACTTAGAAATATCACTTCTTGGTCCAAATGGTACTTCAATGTTTATATATCCGAATCAGGGTACTAATTTTGCTCAACCGCAGAACTTTACAGATCTATGTTTTACCAACGCTCCTGGAGCTGCTATGGCAGATCTTTTTAATGCACCAGGTCCTTGGACAGGAACATTTAATGGAGGAGCTGCTGTTGGGGGAGCTTATTCCTGGAGTAATTTTGCAGGACAAAATATTTATAGTACAGATTGGCAATTAGTAGTAGGAGACTGTGTTGGTGGTGATATGGGAGTTTTAACTAATTCTGTATTTACATTTACTGAAACAACTCCTGGAGCTACTTGTTTGTCAGATCCTAATTTAGTTGTTCCCATAGATGCTGACGCAGATGGAATACAAGATGATACGGATGGTGACGGATATGGAGATGCTTGTGAATTAATTGATATGGACGGAGATGCGACAATAGTCTTTGATTCAGGTCCAATTAATTTCCCATTTGCAGATGGAAATTGTACACTTGCAGACGGAGCTGCTACCTATACACCTCCAATTCCAGAATTTTCTCCATTCTTACCTAATATAGTGTGGTATGATGGTCCAGATAAAGATGTTGATAATTTGGTATATATGGCAACACCAGCCGATTTACAAGATTTAACAGGTATGCCTTTTGATACTACAGGTGTGTTTGATCCAGTAGTGGTAGGATTAGTAGATAGTAGTGTACCAGGTGCTTATTCTTTCTGGTCAACTTGTGTATGTCCCTATAATGTGGATAAAACAACAGGCATCCCAGCAGATACTTGTTGTTCTGATTTAGTAGAGACTATTTTTTATGTATATCCTTCTTTAACATTGGATGTTGTTTTAGGTAAGTGTAATGGTGATCCAGGTGACACAGGGTGTGTAACAGATGAAACAGATGATTCTTATGAATATACTGTAGTAGTAACTTTATCAGGAGATTCTCCTGTAGCATCTACTATTGATGTAACAGAACCAGTTGGTGGGGCTACTACGTCTATGCCTACTGTTGCTGGAACACTTGTATATGAGTTTGGTCCTTTTGTAGCTCCAGCAGATGGTACATCGCCAGGTATGGTTACAGCATTGTTAAATGCAATGCCAGTAGCAGATCCAGGTGTTTGTAACTGTGAGGCTATGATTGAATTAGAGCCCCAAGATCCCTGTTCTTGTTTATACCAATTCTGTGAGGGAACTACCTCTACACTTGGTCTTATTGATGGAGTTACAGGTAACAATACAATGGCACCATTTGTGACCACTTATGTATTATCAATAGGAGGAGTCGTAGAGCAAGTATCAGATGTATTAGATTTTGATTTATCTGCGGGTGGTGCAGGACCTGGTACTTTATGCCAAGTTTGTGCTGTCAATTATGATAGTTCAAATCCTGATGCTTTACCTTTAATTGTACCAGGTGCAACTATTGAAGATTTAATGAATCCAGCAGATCCTTGTGTCTGTTTAGATGTATCTTTCAATTCTTGTTACATTGAAAAAATACCTACACCAATAGCCCCTGTAACAACAGATTATTGTATCTGTGATGGTGAGCCTGTTGATCCTGCAATGATGCAAGGATTATCAGCTACTGCAGCAGGAGCTTGTCCTGGTAATGGATGTGATCCTGCCGCTAGTGATGGTATGATTGCTTGGTTTACAGATCCAAATGAAATGGATCCTGCCAATGCTATTGTTGTTACAGCTTCAGGTGATTTTTGGAATCCTGATGATGCAATCTATAATTTAGGCTTAATAGAAGGAGATAATATCTTATATGCTGCAACAATTTGCAATCTTCCAAGTGATCCTTTAGCAGAAGGAGCAGATGTATCTTGTTTAAGCCCTAAAACTCCATCACGATTTACAATAGTGCCTCAACCAGCTGCTCCAGACATAGATAATCCCAATCCAATTTGTGCAGAGGATTATGATATGGCAGGACCTCCTACTGTGTTATTAACACAAACTCAGCCAGGAAGTACCTTTACAGTATATGAAGGAGATAATGCGACACAAATTACAACAGGTATTAGTGGAACTTGGGTGCCAGGATTAGTTGGTGCAGGTGGAGCAGGATTATTAGATGCAGATGGTAATGGAGAGCCAGATCCAGGTACTTATACTTTCTACATTTCAGAAACGGTTACCGCAACAGGTTCAGGTCCTGGTTCTACAGGTGGTGATTGTGTTTGTGAAAGTATCACTGCACCAGTTCAAATTACAATTTTTGAACCAGCGAATGCTTCTTTAATAGATCAATGTTTTAACTTCTGTACAACAGATAGTCCTTTAAACATTGAAAGTGCTATTGATATTGCTAGTGGAGCTGATTTAGGAGGAAACTTTATTGAGTCAGATGCTGCTGGTATGATTACAGGTGGACCATTACCAGGTAATACGGTAGATCCATCAACATATATGCCAGGAGTTTATTATTATGTATATCAAGTAACTAATTCTGATGGTTGTACAGCAGTTTCAGAAACTCCAATTCGAGTACATATCTGTCAAGGGGTTTATGCAGACTTTGATAATCCTGGCAACTTGTGTGAAGGAGCTGGATTAGATTTGACACAGTTCTTAAATACGAATGTTGAAGGTAGTGGCATTGATGCTCAATCAGGAACATGGGAATTGATAGATGCAGCAGGAGTATCCACTCCTATAGCTGACCCAACAACGTTTGTTGCTCCAAGTCCAGGAGCTGCTTGTGCCTTCTTTACCATTCAAAATACAGTAACAAGTTCTTGTGACGCTACTGCAACAGATGCAGGATGTACAGTTGAATGTACACAAATTGCTTCACAGACAATAGAAATATGTCCTAGCTTAGACCCATTCTTTATGACAGAATGTGTTTGTTGTGATGCGATGCCTTATTTCCTTCCAGGTGGAGGCAATTTGGTTAATCCAGATGCAGGAACATACCAAGAATTACCATCTATTACTACTTCAGATATTACAGGTAGTTGGACAGGTTCAGGTGTTTTCTACAATGATGGAGGCACACCAACTGACCCATCTGATGATTTCTGGTATTTTGATCCTCGTGTTGATGATGGTACTTTAGCACCTATTGATCCAAATGCAGTAGGACAGTTTTTGACATCTGAAGGAGAATGGACGGTTCAATTTGAGGTTGGAGAACAACCTTGTGAAAGTGAATATATCTTAGACTTTGATGTAAGTTGTCCTGTTACTACTACTCTAACAGAAGATGAGGTTTGTTTATGTAATTGTGGTGAATATGATTTAACACAATTATTTGATGGAACAACTCAAGGTGGAGTTTGGTGTTTAGATCCAGCATTAGATCCTAATATTACTCCAAGTGATCCTGGTGGTATTACTGTAGCAGGAGACATCTTAAATTATGACCCTACTACTATTACCGAAGCAACAACTATCTTTGTTAAGTACTCTGTCGGAGATGCTTGTGCAGGAGGTAACTGTATTGGTATTGGTACGACTAGTATCACATTGATTCCAAGACCAACTGTAGACTTTGATTTACCAGATGGTCCTATTTGTACAAATTATGATCCATATAATGTTTCTGATTATTTAACAGGAGAAGATATTGGACCAAATGATACTATTATATTTACAATGATTGCTGCTGCTCCAGGATTTACAGTTGATTTAGCTCCTAACCCAACCGTAGTTATTGGTGCAGATTTTACAATTGATCCAGCAACATTAACGCCTGGTGATTACTCTGTGACATACACAGAAACCAATGACGATAATGACACAGATGTTGTCTGTGGAGCATCAGAAACAGAATATTTCTCTGTATTACCTAGTGGAGATCCTACATGGACGAATCCATCACCAATTTGTATTGATGGGTCTAGTAGTGTTGCAGGAGCATTACCATATGTTTTAATGCCAGACAATCCTCCAATTCCAGGTACACCTTCTTCTTGGACAGGTGATGGTATCACAGATAATGGTGATTATACAGCAGACTTTAATCCAACAGTAGACGGAGTATATACCATTACTTTCTGTCTTGGAGATGGTATTTGTGAAGAATGTTATACTCAAGCAATTGAAGTATTCCCTTGTACAGATGCAACCTTAACAGAAGCAGACACAGTTTGTTTAGCTTCTACAAATTGTTATGATTTAGAACAACAATTTATCGCAGGTGTAACAACACCAGGAGGTCTTTGGGCTGTTAATCAAACAATGAATGGTGGTGCAGGAGATGAACTTCCTACAGGGGTTGCCTTAAATGGAACCAACTTATGTTATGATCCAGCTCAAATTACTGCTCCAGTTTCAGCAGTTATTGACTACTCTGTTGCTTCTTATCCAGGTGCTACAGGATGTTGTGTTGATGTTGGAACAACAACAATTACTATTGTTCCTCAACCAGCAGTTGATTTAGATTTACCAGACTTCTGTGGTTTAGAAACCGTAAACTTATATGATTATGTTGTAAGTCCTTCTTCTACTACTGGTGATCCTTTAGATACTCTTTGGACAGTAACAGATACACAAGGTGCTGACCTTTCAGGTACAGTAATAATTGATGGAGCTACTGGTTCTATTGATTTTGGTGGTTATATTGGTTTATTAGAAATTTGTTATGAAGAAGTAGCAAGTACAACTGATGATAACTATTCTTGTGCAAGCAGTGATTGTGAAGTAGTTGAAATATTTGATATTTCTGCGGATATTACAGAAGCAGATACAGCTTGTTTGAACTCTGCTACTTGTTATGACTTACAACAGTTATTCCAAAATGGAACAACACAAGGTGGTATCTTCATTGAAGATCCAGCAAATCCAGTTCCTGCAGGTGCAAGCATCAATGGTACAAACCTTTGTTATGATCCAACGACTGTAACAGATGTTACAACTGTAGATGTTGTTTATTCAGTATCAGCAGCTCCAAATGCAATTGGAACAACTTGTATCCGTTTAGATACAGCTACTGTAACATTAGTTCCTTCTCCAGATCCATATTTCTCTGATTATCCAAATGCAGTTTGTATGTCTGATCCAGACTTTACAATCTATGTATATGATGACTTGTATCCAGGTGGAACTCCAGTAGGTGTAATGGGAACATTCTTCGATTTACCAACAGGTGTTACTCAACCAACAGTTCCAGGTGATTCTATATTAGTAGATCCAACAGGAATGGTTGCAGGTGATTATACTATCGGTTTTGCTGCAACTTCAATTGCTGGAGGCATTGATTGTAGTGATACTATTTATACGAATATTCGAGTATTCCCATCTTATAATGCTTGTTTTGATGTTCCAGATGATTCATTATGTGTATCTGATGGTCCATTCTTATTAAGTCCAGATCCAGCATTAATGGATATCTTTGGTCAAAATACTACAAGTGGTGATATTGAAGATTTAGATGTTTGGACATTAACAGGTAATGATGGTACAGTTATTACTTTAACTGATTCTATTGATGCTGTAACTGGTGACTATGTTGGTGTTATTTTAGATCCAGCAGTATTAGGAGCAGGTATTTACACTATCAACCACCAAATTGGTGCAGACCTTTGTGCTGATGAGTGTGTTGCAACTATCGTTGTGAAGCCAGAAGTTGATGCAACTATCAATGATGCTGAAATTTGTGTTTCTACTTCCGGTCAAACAGGTTTGACTGCATTGTGGGGAGCAACAACAACAGCAGGTGGAACATTCTCTACTGTAGGTGCTTCTGCAACAGGTGCTATTTCAGGTGCAAGTGGATATGAATTAAATTATAATCCAACAGGAACATTCCCTGATTCTATTCAGGTTGTTTATTCTGTAGGTTCTCCTGACTGTTGTGTAACAATGCCTTGTACTCCTGCAAATGGAGATGGAGATTGCTATGCTACAGATACTGCGTGGGTAGTTGTTAGATTTGGTATTCAAGCATTCTTAGATTTACCAGAGAAAATCTGTTCTGATGATACATTATGTAACTTATTCAATTACATTTCATTAAAAGATGCTAATGGCGATGTTATTTCTACAGCTAGCTCTTTAGGTGATTTTGATATTGTTGCTTATAATGCTTATGATGCTTCTACTGATACTTATGCAGGTTATGTACCTTATGACACAACAGGTGTTGGTCCATTTGCAGGTGTTATCACAGGAGATAATGCAGATGATGAAATGACAGTATTTGATGATTGTTTGATTCCAACAGGAAAGTTTGATGGATTCTTAACCATTAGATTTACAGTTCAAGATACAGCACTAGCTCAATGTATGGTAATGGTTGAAGATAATATTGAAATCATTCCTGGTGGAACTGCTGACTTCAAAAATCCAGCTCCAGTTTGTGCAGGTGATGGTCCAATCAACTTAACAGACTTGACTACTTCAACAGCACCATATCCTTATACAGGAAGCGGTTCTGCTTGTGGTGAATTCAAAGTATTTGATGAGGATGGTAATTTAGTGGTAGCTCCTGACTTCCAAGTCATTCAAACAGCTCCTGCTAATCCAGCATTAGGTTTACCAGCTACTTTTGATTATATCTGGGATCCAATTAATGCAGGTGGTTCAGAAGTAACTATTCGTTACATTGTTGGTCGTGATGAATGTGCAGATTCTATTGATATGTTGGTTCCAGTTTGTGATACAGTTCTTGCAGAATTTGTTTTAGATACTATTGCAATTTGTGAAGGTACTAACAAAGATATTTGCTTGATTCCTGAATTGACTCCAAATACAACCATGCCATTTGATACTGTAATTGTTACAGAAACAACTGAAGCAATTGAGATTGTAGCTATTGATACATCTTATGTTGATAGTAATGATGGTGATGGTATTGATACACTTTATACCGTATTATATGATACTATTTATCAAGATTTAGTAACAGAAGTTATCTGTCAAAAAGGTCACTTCGAGTTAGATCCTGACGGTCCATTAATGTTTACAGATGCTGATGAAACTTGTGTTGGTATTGATCCAACATTAACTATTTCTGATCCTATTGTAACTTGGGCAATTTATAAAGTTGGTAAAAACTTAGATTATGACTGTGATGGTGCACCAGATGCAGACTTTAATTGTTCTGGTTTCAACAACACTTCTTGCTTTGACTTAGATACTCTTTGGATTATGATTGACTCTGTTAAATTCAGCCCAGTATTTGATGTTCCAGAAATCGTTTGTAACAATGATGGACTTTATGAAGCTGATTTACCTGCTGATTTAGATACTACATTGATTGTTATTGATAGAGCTGCTGAAGATGATACAGTTGATCTGAACATTCCTCCGATGATTACAGGAGATGAGTTAATGATGACTGCTATTGTTCCTGATGAATTAAGGGATACAGTTTTAGTTGGTATTAATGAAGAATTATGTGGTCCTAAAGGATATATAAATGATCTTACTTTAACTTTTGATTATCATTCTAATTTCCCAATGGCACAAGGTGATCATGATGGGTTTATGATAATAGGACCTGGTGGTGTTGTGATAGATAGTATACCTGATAATACAGTTCCTTCGTATTGTACTTTTGATGCTACAGATAATTCATTCTCTTGTGAGCTTGGATTTGATGAAATTGTGGCTGCTTATGAAGCTGCTTATCCAGGTGCAGGTCTTCAAACCTTAAATGACTCTATGGCATCTTGTAACCCACAACCATTTGTTTACAGCTTAACTTCTAATGCTGCAGGTATGGGTATTGATATAGCAGTATATTTAGAATGGGTATTAATTAAAGGACAAGTAACTGCTCAAGTGAACTGTGGACCAAACGGAGAATCTGCAATGGGTGATTTTGTTGAGATAAATAACGATACTTGTCAATATACGTTAGAATTGAATGGTGTTCCAGTTGTGTCTTTTGATCCATTAGCTACAAATGATCTTGTTGTAGATGTTCCTGCATTAGCAGATTATGCAGCAAGCAGTTGTGAAGGATGTCCATTAGAAATCATCTTTACTTCAACAACATTCTCTTGTTCTGCATGTCAAGATGTTACATTCTGTGATACATTAATAATTTATCCATCAGTTAATGCTGAGTTAGTTTGTGACTTCCCTGAATTCTGTGAAACAGATGTTGTTAGCTTAGATTCATTATTAGTTGATCCTTCTAGTGTAGGTGGTACATTCTACTGGGTAGATGCACCAGGTGGTTCTATTGCCATTGGTGAAGGTACACCAGTAACTACTTTAGATACTGTTATTGTTCCTGCTACTTCTTACATTGATGAGAATGGATTGACAGTATTTGTTGATGAGCAAATCTACTTAGAAGAAAATACAGTTATTGAAGGCTTATACGAATGGGATTTAGCGGCAGCAGGTGTTACAACTTGTGGTCCTGCGACTATTGCTTATGTACAACAACAAACAGTTTGTGCTGGTGAGCCATTTATCATTGAGCCTCCTTGTATGGGAGATGCAGATACAATGCAAATCTGGATTGATCCATTATTACCAGACTCATTGTTTACTTCAAATGCAAGTCCTTATCTATGTGGCGATGATACGTTAAAGATTTATCCTGCTGCTTGTGTTGCCTTCAATGCACCAGACGGAGAAATCGTATTACGTGATAGCCAAGATTATGAAATATATCCTGTTACTGATCCAGCATTTGGTTCAAATGTAACAGTAACGATTGATACTTTGGCAATTAGCTATAATGATGATGGAAGTGTATGTAACATTCATACTCAAGTTACAGCTATTTGCATTCCTGTAGGAGACTTTGATGATTCTGTAAACTTAGACGGATTATGGCACATTGTTGCTACTGGCTCTAACGCTTGTGGCGGTCCTGCTGAATCTTCTCAAGATGTTTACTTAATCGAAGAAGCAGATGCTACTTTAGCAGATGCTACTATTTGTGAAACAGATGATTATAACTTGACTGGCTTATTTGGAGGTAATCCAACTACTCCAGGTGGAACATTCTACGAAATCACAGCGACTGGTACTAACCTTATTGCTGGTAATGAGATTGTAAGCTATGGTCCTGGTACTTATACATTCATCTATAATGTTGCAGAAGAAAGTGATTGTTTTGCTTCTGATACGGCAATGTTGACAATTGAGAACACTCCTGAGATTACAGGTGTAAGCGTGCCTCCATTCGTTTGTGCAGGTGATGACTTCATCGTAACAGTTACAGGTGACTTAGCTGATGCAGACACAATCGTTACATTGAATAACAACCAAATGGGTGTTAACAATGGAGATGGTACATTCACAGTTTCTACTGGACCAACAATGGATGGTTTATACCAGATTACTGTTACATCTTCTAATGGAACTTGTACAGATAGCACATTAGTTGAAGTTTACATTATTGCACCAGCATCAGCAGGTGTTGATATTGACACAACTATCTGTGATGGTTCTGTTGTTAACTTGACTACTTTATTAGATGGAATTTATACTCCAGGTGGTGTATTCATAATGGGTACTGATACTGTTGGTAATGAAGTTACTGTTGCAGGTGATATGACTATTACTTATACAGCAAGTAGTGAAGGACAATGTGAAGCAAGTGCTACAATTAATATTACAGGTGTAATGCAACCAGAAATCACTTCTATTGAAGTTGATCCATTTGTATGTGTTGATTCTACATTGACAATTACTGTTAATGGTACATTAGGTGCAAATACAATTGTTCTTGTTAATGGTCAACCAGCTACAGGTACAGCAGGTACATATACAATCGTTGTAGATGCTGCTAACTTTGAAGATGGTTTGTATGATGTTGTAGTAACTACAGAAACGACATTAAACGGTGTTACTTGTTCTGATTCAGGTGCAACACAAGTTTATGTAATTCAAGATGCTATTGCAGGAGACCACAACGATGCTACAGTTTGTGAAGGTGATCCAATTAGCTTAGAAGCATTACAAACAGATCCTAATGCAACACCAGGTGGATTGTATGTTTCTGCAAATGGTTCAATTAGTGTTTCTGGTTCTGTAATCTTTGGAGCAACTGCTGGTGTATATGATGTTACTTACTCTGTTGGTTCTGAAGGTCAATGTTTTGATTCTGATGACTTCCAGATTACTGTAATTGATGCTCCAGATGCAACATTCACAACAAATGCAAGTCCATCAATCTGTGCTGGATTGAACTTAGATTTCTTCGATGCAACAGGTGGTGATGAAGAGCTTTGGACAATCACAAATGGAGATACAGATACTATTCCATCAACCCCATGGGCTATACCAACAGATTATGAAGCTGGTTTATATACTGTTTGTCATACTGTTACGAATAGTGAGAATGGAGTTGATTGTACAGATGAACACTGTGTTGACATCTTAATAACTGATCCAGCAATTGCATTCTTTGAGCCAAGTGAAATCAAAGTTTGTGAAGATGTAGTTGGAGGTATTGACTTAACTCAGTACTTAGAAATTACTTCTACTGACAATACTACTGGTGCATTTGAATTAGTTGATGCTGCTGGTAATGTTTATACAGATGCTGCAATCTTAGAAGGAAATACATTTAATCCATTTGATTTAGCAACTGATACATTATATGTACAATACTCTGTTGAAAATCCAAGTGAGTCTGATACTCCTTGTGAAGCAGATGCAATCTTAACAATTGTTGTTGTTCCTGCTCCAACTGCTGCATTCTCTTATCCAGCATGTTTAGAGGTAGGTGGCAACTACGCAATCACTCCTGATTCGGATCCATTATGTAATGATGTTGGAGTATTTACAGTAACAGATCCTAATGGTACTGTAACAACAACTTCTGTAAACGTTCCATTGGATGGAATGGCATTAGCATTTGATCCAACTGCTGAAGGTGAATACGAAGTTTGTTATACAGCAGGTATCTCTGATGAAATTGGAGAACACTTATGTGAAGCTACAAATTGTGATACCCTTACAGTTTGTCCAGCAACTTCTATTGATATTAATGAAGAACCTGATTTCTGTGAAGGTTATGGAGTTGATATTGACATCTTTGATTACATTACAGTTAATGGAGCTCCTCTTGATTCTGTAACAATTACAATGACAACTGGAAATGGTGCTTACTTTGATGGTGTATCTGTTGTTAATGTTTCAGATGTCTTAGCAGGTAACTCTGTTGTATTTAACATTCATTTGGATGCTTGTGTAGATGCTTGTGATAAAGACTACACATTCACTATTGACATTGAAGGTTCTAAGTGGAATCCTGGATTTGACTTAACTTGTACAGACTGTGATGCAGGTGCTTCTGAAACAGTTGTTAGAAACGAAGATGGTTCTATGAACATTTGTTCTAACGGTTCAGAGTATGATGTAGAGTTTGACTTTGGACAACCAAAAGATACGATCGTTTGGTTAGGTGCAGGTATTGATACTATTGAAACTACTGACGGATCAAACTTCCAACCAGCTAACCAAAACATAGGTGATGGTGCTGTTTGTTTAGTAGCTCCAGAAGATTACTTCTGTGGTAGAAGAAACGAGTTGTTAGACTTGACATTTACTTATAACTATATTGGCTTACCAGATCCATTTGACCCATCTGTTATTACAAATGGTGATTCTGATTCATTATTTATCTCTGGTCCTGGTGGAAATCAATTCTGTGTAGTACATGGTCCTGATGCTTCTTCTAATCCTGCGTATGTTCCTGGACAACCAGATGTACCAGTATTGGCTACAGGTAATCCACAAAACCCTGATGATGAAACATTTGATGACATTACAATTGGATACGATCAAGTATTAGCTGCTTATGACATCTTTACAGGTGGAAATGGTCAAGCATACTTAGATTCATTATTCAGTTCTTGTGAGCCATTAATCTTTAACTACTACTTAGTTACAAGAGCAGCTCCTGTATATGTTGAATTAAATGTATATGCACAGGTTGAAATTACTAAGAATTCTTCTGCTGCTTATGACGGTGCAGGTAATCCATTACCAGATGGTCACTACGTAGTTGATGAAGCAACTGGTGAAGCAACGTTTGTTGCACAAATCATTGATGAGGCTACTTGTAGTGTTGTAACAGATGCTGCTGATTTACCACAGCCAATCGTAATTGTAGATACTACATTTGAATGTTCTGCTTGTGCTGATCCTGATGGATTAATTTTCGAGCAAGAAATATATGTAAGTCCAGAATTGGATGCTAACCTTGTAGATCAAGTTGATGTATGTGCAGATGAATTATTCTCTCACGTATTATTATTATCAGCAGACAGTCTTTCTGGATTATTAGTTGAAGACTTCTTCATTACAGGTGGACCAGACGAAAATGGTGATTGTCAATATGACGATGATTGTACATTGGCTGGACCAACTACTACTGGCGGTGCTTGGGATATTGGTAGAGGTGTTCTTGAATATGATGTAGATGGTAACTGGTTATTAGACATTAGTTCATTATTACCAACAGAACAAGAATTAGCACAATGCTACATTGATGTTCCTGTTATCTATACTGTAACTGGAGATGATGCTTCTGCATTAACTACTGGTTGTGGTGATTGTGATATGGCTACTGATACCTCTACATTAAGAGTTTACATCACTCCAGAAGACTTCTTTACAACTAACGCAAGTCCTTACTTATGTGTTGGAGATGTATTGACAGTTGAGGTAAGTGATAAAATAGAATCAGTTATTTCTATTGAGTTAATTAATGGTGACGCTAATGTATTGTACAGCGATACAACAAGTGGAAGCTATGATTACACAATTCCTACAACTAGTCCAGGTGGTGAAGATTATTCTGGATTATATACAGTTGTAGTAACTGGAACATTTGGTCCTTGTACATTTACTGAAGAACAAAATATCTTCATCATTGCAGTACCAGATGCTACTATTAATGACTTGACAGTATGTGAAGGTACAACGAACTTGACTACAATGCTTGATCCAGAAGCAACACCTTATGGTAGCTTCTCTGTAAGCGGTACAGCCATCTCAGGTAATGAGTATGACTTTGCACCAGG
The DNA here is from genome assembly GCA_020630635.1 of Chitinophagales bacterium. Classification (GTDB taxonomy): domain Bacteria; phylum Bacteroidota; class Bacteroidia; order Chitinophagales; family UBA2359; genus JAHDBB01. The sequence goes on along the minus strand of JAHDBB010000003.1, from coordinate 19,199 downwards.
TACTTACACGATTGGTTACTCAGTAGGAGTTGTTGGACAATGTTTTGATACTGATGAAGCTACTTTAACAGTTATCGACGGTCCAGAAGCAACTTTCACTGCCACATCAAATGTTTGTGCTGATGCGGGTGTAACAGTTGCTTACACAGGTGATGCAATTAATTCTTGGGAATGGACATTTGGACAAACAGATGGAACAGTAATTGCTTCTAACACAACTGATGCAACTCACACATTCCCAACTGCTGGTTTAGATGGGTTATACCAAGTATGTTTAACAGTAACTAATACAATAAACGGTATTGAGTGTACAGATACTCAATGTGCTGATGTTTATATTGTACTAGATGGTGAAGCTGGAACAGGTACTTCCTCGGAGGTTTGTGAAGGTGACTTAGTTGATTTAGTTAGCTTATTAAGTGGTCAAGATGAAGGTGGTTACTTCACAGCAAATGGAGATACTATCGGAGCTACTTGGACAGCAACTACGACTACAACTATTACTTACAATGTAGGTATTGAAGGTCAGTGTTATGATAGCACAACATTTACTGTCAATGTGACTCCTGCTCCTGATGCAAGTTTCGCTTATGATGAGAACTTATGTGCTGGTAATGCATTCGATTTAGCAAATGCAACAGTTGCAACAGCAGGTGGTGCTTGGAGCGGATCTTTCGTTGATGCCTTCGGTACAGCAGGAACTATCCCATCTGACACAACAGGCTTATTCACATTAGTTTATACAGTAACTGATGGACAATGTTCTGATTCACAAGAACAAGAAATCTTCATCTTAGATGATGCTTATGCAGCATTCACGCCAGATAACATTACAGTTTGTTTGAGTGAAGGTAGCATTTCATTAAATGATTACTTAAGCCCACAATCAACAGCAGGTGGTACTTATGTTGGTGCTAACGGTATGATTACAGATAATATCTATGATCTTGCTAATGGTAGTACAACATTCACTTACAATGTTGGTATTCCTGGTGGTTCTTGTGGTGAAGCTACTGCAACATTCACAGTTAATGTGATTACAGATCTTGACGCAACATTCACAACTAATGCAAGCCCATCTATCTGTGCTGGTCAAACATTAGAAGTATATCTTGCACAAGATGCTGAATTTACAACAAGCTTAACATTAACAAATGGCTCTTCTACTGCATTATCTACAAGTGTTAGTGGTTCAGTTGTAACTTATGATATTCCTGAAGACTTAACCCCAGGTTTATATACTCTTTGTCACTCAGTTGCTACAAGTGGTGGTGAATGTGCAGATGACTTCTGTGCAGACGTTCTTATCACTGGACCAGCAGTTGCATTATTTAACCCAAGTGTATTGGATAAAGTATGTGATGAAAATGGTACAATTGACTTGACTCAATACTTAGAGATTTACTCTACTGTAAATGGCAACAGCTCATTCGCAGCAGTTGATGCAGACGGAAATGTCTTAGATCCTCAACCAGCTTGGTTGACTGGTAATACAGTTGATCCTGCAGGATTAGGTGCAGATACATTATATGTACAATATATGGTAGATGGCAACCCACTTGACAACGGTGAGTGTGAAGCAGATGCTATCTTACAAATTAACACAATCCCACGTCCTACTGGATTATTTGATTACGATCCTGTAGTTTGTATGTCAGCTCCTGGCGTATTTACAGTTGGTGCTTTAGCAGATGCTGATCCACTTTGTAATGATGGTGGTGTATTCACATTGACGGATGCAGATGGTAACCAAATTGGTAGTAGCTTCAACTCTGGAGAATCAACTACTAGTATGGGTAACCCAGCAGGTACTTACTACTTAACTTATGTGGTAGGTGAGCAGTCTTGTAGAGTTGAAAACACAGTAGAAATCACTGTATGTGGTTATGTTACTGCTGGATTAGACAATACGGAAGACTTCTGTGAAGGATACGGTGTTGATATTGACTTATTAGACTTATTATCTGGAGCTACTGAAGGTGGTACATTGACATTAGATCAAGTGTCTCCTCCAAGTGCAGCTAACGATCTTGTATGGGATGGTGTAAGTGTTGTTAATGTTGGTGATTTAGATTCTAATACTGCTGTAATCTTTGAATACATAGTAGAAGGATGTGATCCAATCTGTAATGATACTGCAACAATTTCATTAAATATTGTTGGTGTGAAATGGAATCCAGCATTCTCAGGTGTTCCTGATGATGTATGTGCAGGTAGCGATGATGAGGCTTACGATTTAGTATTTGAATTTGGTAATCCATTAGATACTATCATCTATAGTGGTTCTGATGTAGATACTATTGCTGAAACAAATGGTACAAACTTTAATTCATTTGATCTAAACAGAGGTGACTCTACAGTATGCTTAGTTGCTGTTGATAACTACTTCTGTGGAAGTCGTGGTAGAGTATTAGATATGGAAATTGTCTATAATTACTTACCTTTACCTGACGAGTTTAGTGGTCAGATTGAGACAAACGGTGACTGGGATTCTATCTATGTTGCTGGTCCTGATGGTACATTATTAGTTGGATTAGGTAATCCTCCTATTGGCTCTGATTTAGACCAAGTATTTGGTAATGCTCCTGATGGTACAGAATATGGTGGTGGAAATGCAGTTCTTGACTTTGAAACTATCCTTGCTTCTTACGACGCTGCTTATGGTGACGGACAAGCTGCTTTAGATAGTATCTTTGCTTCTTGTGAGGCTCAATACTTCAAGTATTACTTGATAACTCGTTCTGCTCCAGTTAGCATCGAATTACAAGTTTATGTTGAGTTTGAAGTTAAGAAAAACGCTGTTGGTGCTTATGATGCTACTGGTGCTCAATTACCAGAAGGCTTCTTAGTAACTGATCCAGCTACTTGTGATGTAAGCTTCATTACACAAATCACAGATGCAGACGGTAACTGTTTAGACTTAGCAAACTACCCACAACCTATTGCAATCATTGATACTACATTTGAGTGTGTAACTTGTGATGACACAGACTACAACTTATATGTACACAATGTAAATGTACACCCAGCAATTAGTGCAGACTTTGATACTACATTGATTGAAATCTGTCCAGATGCATTATTCTCTCACTATGCACTTGATAACTTCTTAGCACCAGCAGGTGAAGGATGTGACTATGGTGCAACTAGCGGAGGTACTTGGACATCAAGTGCTGGTGTTCTTGAAATAGACGCAGTAGGTAATACATTATTAGATATTAGCTCTATTGTAACTGACGCAACTGCTCCTGATGCAAGCTACATTGATGTAGATGTATTCTATACTGCTACTGAAGCAGATTACGGAGTATTAGCTGCAGAACAATTCTGTGGTCCTGTTACAAATGGTGCAACTATCAGAATCTATCTTGAGCCAGAAGTTACATTCTCAACTAATGCAAGTCCATTTATCTGTGCTGGTGATGCAATCAGTGTTACAGTAGATACTAGCTTAATTGATGTAACTAATGTTACTATTGAAAATGGTTCTCCTGTTGACTTAACAACAACCGATGGTGTTACTTGGACATTAGAATTAACTGATGGTACGCTTGCTGCTGGTGAAACAGCATGGGACGGATTATATACAGTAACAGTTTATGGTACTAACGGTCCTTGTACTGTTGAAGATGACAGAGATGTTTATGTTATTGGTGAGCCTAATGCTACTATCAATGACTTAACAGTATGTGCTGGTTCAGTGAACTTGACTACAATGGTTGATGTAGCTGCTTACGGTGGTGGAAGCTTCACTATCAATGGTGCTGCAATCCAAGGTAACGAGTACGACTTAGTACCTGGTACCTACACAATTGGATATTCTGTTGGTGTTGAAGGACAATGTCACGCTTCTGATGAGGCTGAATTAACAGTTGTTCCAACTCCAGACGCATTCTTCACTACTAATGGTTCTCCATTTGTTTGTTCTGGTGACGACTTAGTTGCTAATGGTGCAGACGGTGAGTGGACATTAATAGATGGTACAAATACTATCGCAACTGCTTCTGGTGCTTCTGCAACATTTGCTACTGGTGACTTGAACGGATTGTACACAATCGTTCACACAGTAACCAATACTACAAATGGTGTTGAATGTACAGATGAGGTATCAAGAGATGTAATCATCGTGGTTGATCCAGATGCTACAGTTCTTGACTTAGAAGCTTGTGAAGGTGTTGTTAACTTAACTACAATGATTAGTACTGATGCTACTTCTGGCGGTTCATTCGCTGTTGATGGTACAAATATCCAAGGAAATGAATATGACTTCGCTCCTGGTTCTTACACTATCAACTACACAGTTGGAGCATTTGGTTGTCAAGAAACTGCTTCTGCAACATTGACAGTTAATCCTTACAACGATCCATCTGCGACTGTACAAAGTACTGCTTGTGCTGGTGGAGACTTCAGTGTAGTACCAAACGGTAACTTCGGTATTATCTCTGGTACATTATCTGCTTATGTCTTAGGAGACGCAACAACAGGCTTTAGCTTAGATGCTGCTACTCCAGAAGGATTATATAGCTTCATCCACACAACTCCAGATCCTTGTGGTGGAAGTGCATTATACTATGTATGGGTATATGGCGCACCAACTGCTGACTGGGCTGACATCTTGAATGAGCCTTGGAACAATGAGTTATGTTCAGAAGATGCGGCTGTTGATTTAACACAATACTTAGAGAGTGAATCTACTTCAGGTGGTGACTTCTCTGGTACAGGTGTTATTGGTAACACATTCTACCCAGCAATCGCTGGAGCTGGTACACATACTGTAACTTACACAGTATCTACTCCAGTAGGATGTACATTCTCTGCAAGCACTACTATTGAGGTACAAGATGCTCCAGATCCGAGCTTCGATGTTCCAGATGGCAATGTTTGTATAGACTTATTCGACTTAACATCTGGATGGCCATTGAATCCAACTACTACTTATAGAAGTGAGTGGACAATTGAAGGTCCAGCGGGTGCTTCAATTAGCAATGACATCTTATCTGTAACGACTCCAGGTACTTACGCAATTACACATACTGTAACCTACGGATTTACTTGTGTTGAAAGTACAACTCAAACAGTTGTAGTTGATGAAGCAGTTACTGCAGGTGTTGATCCAATGAGTATGGCATTCTGTCAATTAGAAGATGCTTCTGTTGAATTGAATAGCGTATTAACTGAAGGTACTACTCCAGGTGGTGTTTGGACTGATTCAGAAGGAAATGTAATAGAAGGACCAATTGATGTTGCTACTTTAGCTGGACCAGCTACTTATGTTTACACATATACTGTTGGAAATGCGGACTTAGCAGGTACAGGATGCTTCACTTCTGTTGACTTCACAATCATTATCAACGAAATTGTTGATCCATCATTTACTATTGGAACTGATAGCCCAGTTTGTGGATTAGATGAAACTTATCCATTAACACCAACTAACGGTCCAGTACAAAGAGATGCATGTCAGTTCTTGCGTTCTGATACTTTAGAGTTTGCTCCAACAGGAACATCATTAGTATCTAACTTAGCAACTGAAGGATTCAACTTAACTGAGTTATCATTCTTGACTGACTTAGAAGTAATCATTGCTTACCAACCAAGCTTCACTGAGCCTGCTGCTTATGACGCATTCTCATTGACAGGTCCTGGTGGTGTTGTATTAGCAAGTGACTCTGTGAGTGTATTTGACTTCGGTCCATACTTCAGAGATACATTAGGATTGGATGAAATCGCTGCACTTTATGGTGGAGTTGATGCTTTAGAAGCAGCATTGACTTGTACTACAGGTGGATTTACATTCAACTTACAATCTAACTCTGCATTCTACTACACTGAATTAGAAGTTTGTGCAAGCTGGTTAGAGGTTCCTGGATTCTTCACTATTAACGGTGAAATGGATTCTGACTTCGCTACATTAGATGTTCAAACTGGTACATTCAACTTAAACGTTGCAAGTGCAGTTGATACAACTCTTGAAGTTTGCTACACAACTGAACAATGTAGTGGCTTAAGCAGCGGATGTTCTGCTACTGCTTGTGAAACAATCGAAATCTTTGCTCCTGCTGTTGCAGACATCTTAGATTCTGTTGATCCAATCTGTGGTGGATTAAGCGTATTCTTCTTAGAATCACTTTACACTCCAGCTACTGAATTAGGTGGTACATTCTCAATCAACTCTGAAGCAATGGCTGCTGGTGCAGGTATCTTTAGTGGAACATTGTTGAGCTTGAACGATCTTGACTTCGGTGGTGAGCAGTCTGTTGATATTACAGTAACTTATACAGTAGAAGGTATGGATCCTTGTCCAGATGCTTCTGACAGTGTAGTTATCACTATCTATAACGATGTTGATTCTGACTTCTATACTAATGCAAGTCCAGCAATCTGTGCAGGTGCTGAATTATTGATTGTTCCAAATATGACAGATGGTGAAACTACTCAGTTAATCATCACAAATGACGGTACAGTTGATTTATTAGATCCAGCTTCTGGTGCATCATTCAATGATGATGGAAGTATCACTTACTCATTAGGTGCTGACTTAGACGGATTGTACTACATCACTCATACTGTTACTAACGGTCCTTGTTCTTCTACAACTACGACTCCATTCTATGTAGTTAAAGAATCTGTAGCTGAATTAGCTGATGACGTAACATTGTGTGAAGAAGATGCAGAAGAATTGAACTTGTTATCATTCTTAGCTGAAGGTACTACTGGCGGCGGAGTATTTACTGTAACAGTAAACGGTGCAACCGTAGCTGTTCCTGGTACTTACACTCCAGTTGTCGGTACAACAATCGTAACTTACACAGTAGGTGCTGAGGGAGATGCTTGTACTGATGCAAGTGCTGAAATGATAATCACTGTTAACGCTACTCCAGATATTAGCTACTTACCAACAGATCTTTGTGCTGGTGCTGATGCTGTTGAGTTGACAGGCGGTTATGACTATACAGTAAACGGAGCTGCTGCTACTAGCTTAGATCCAGCTACTGCTGGTACTTACACAATCACAGCTACTTCTGCTGATGGATGTGTTGCAAGTGCAGAAGTTAATGTATTCGATCAACCAACTCTTGATTTAGTTGAAGAAACTACAATCTGTGAAGGAACTATCTTAGCATTAGAAACCTTGTTAGGAAACAGCACACCAGGTGGTACTTGGGCTGGCTATCAAGTTGAGTATGGTGCATTTGATGATACTTCTAATGAAGAGGGATGGTACTTCGATGGTGATGAAGTGGTTACAGTTGTATTGACTTACACAATGGGTCAAGGCGATTGTCAAGTATCAGGTGATGTAATCGTACACGTAGATGCAGCACCAAATGCTAACTTCTTCGTTCCAAGCTCAATGTGTGCTGACGACAATCCATTCAACTTATTCGGTGCTGGAACATTCACTGATGCTGATGGTAATGAAATCACATCATTCGATCCATCTGTTGGTTCTGGAGTTTACCCAATCACTCACACTGTGACAGTTGGAGATTGTACTTCTTCAGTTACTAAAGAGGTGGCTGTATTAGGTGATAACTTAGAATTAGGATTCACTACTACTACTAGTCAATTCTTCTTCTGCGAAGGCGACGAAATCTGCTTGATTCCAAATGTTGAAGGCGGTATCTGGTCTTGCGCTAACGGTTCTGTTGCAGAATCTCCAAATGAAGATGGATGTTACTTATTCACTTACGACCTTGAAGGTGCTTCAAGCGGTAGCTTCTCTATCACTTACGAAGTTGAAGGTAGCTGTGGAGAAGAAGTAACTAAAGTAGTTAACGTATTTACTAATCCAGTTGAGCCAACTATCGAAGATCCTGCAGTTACTTGTGCAGGTCAAGCTGCTCCAGAAATCCTTGTGAACTCTGCTGCATTTGACTTCGTAATCGTATGGGCAAGCCCAGTAGATAACGATACAATCGTTAAAGGTAACTTAGGACAAACGTTAGCATACTCTCCAGGTGAGATTACTGAAGACACTACTGTATGGGTTAGCTACACTAGCTTATCAGGTTGCGAAGGTGGTCGTGCACAAGTAACTTGGACAGTTGAATCTGCTGATGCAGTCTTAACTGGTGGTGACTTAGAACAATGTGATGACGAGAACTTCACAATGAATGTAACTGGTGGTCCTGCTGATGTAAGTTATGTATGGACTGACAGTGAAGGAAATGAAGTAACAACTGATTCTCCAACATTGGATGTTACAGTTCCTGCTGGAATGAGTGCTTCTTACAGCGTTATTTACTTGACTCCTGCGGGATGTCCAAGTGATCCAGCAACCTTCAACTTAACGAACTACGAGCCAGTTGTTGTTGAATTTGAAATTACTGCTGAAGACCAAATTGGTGGTTCTTATATGGTAACATTCACAATTACAGGTGGTAACGGTGCATACAGTTACTTCGGTAATGACTTTGAAGGAAACACATTCGTTGTAACAGAAATTCTTGGTGTAGATGTTGTTTATAGCTTCACTAGTGGAAACGCTTGTGAGGATACTCAAGGAACAGTTGAAGGACCAGATCCATTTGATGCTGTTGATGATAATATAACAACTGATATGAATACAGCAATCATCATTGATGTTAATGGTAACGATCCAGGTGCTGTATGTGTAACTACTGATTATACACAAGGTGCTAACGGTGGTTTAGTACAATTGAACTCTGATTGTACATTCACTTACACTCCAGTTGATGGTTACTGTGGTCCAGATTCATTCGATTACGTAGCAGTGGATGCTGCTGGTAACGAAGCTCCTGCGACTGTATTCATCACAATTGAATGTCCTCCAGTAGGTCCTGAAATCTTCACAGAGATCGAATGTAACAAAGAAGAAGGAACATTTACTGCAGTATTGAGCTTGATTAACTTCGATGAAACTTATCAATACCGCTTCTGTGGTGACGATCAGTGGACTGACGTAACTGTCGATGTTGACGGATTCGTTGTTCCAATCAGCGTTACAGCTCCATCTGATATGGGTGCTGAATCAAGCTACTGTGTAGAAATTCGCTCATTGACTAATCCTGATGAAATCATCACTGAGCAACAAAGCGAAATTAGCTGTGTTAAAACAGCAATCGAGTTGTTGACATTTGATGGTAGAGTTCTTGAAGCTGGTAACGAAGTATTCTGGACTACAGCATCAGAGCAAGACAATGACTTCTTCACTGTACAACGTAGTTTAGATGGTGTGAACTTCTCTTCTATCGGTAAAGTTGATAGCAAAGGCAATAGCAATGTTGCTCAAAACTACGACTTGTTAGATGAGTTGGCTCCATTAGGCATCAGCTACTACCGATTATTAGCGACTGACTTAGATGGTAAGACAGAGGTTGCGTCACAAGTTATCGCTCTTGAAAGAAGAGCTGGCGACTTCATCGTAACTGTTGCTCCAGTACCATCATCTGATTTAATCAACGTTAAGTTTGAATCAGTGAACGTGACAGACGCTACATTAGTAGTAATGGATGTAACTGGTAAGATCATCAACGAAATCAAAGTTGAAACTACCGAAGGCTTGAACAGAGTTCAGATTGACATCCGTTCTTATGCTGCTGGTACTTACCTCCTTTCAGTACAGAAAGATACAGAAGTAGCTATTACACGCTTTATCAAAGAGTAATAGTCTTCTAAAGATAAGCCTCGACTGAAAAGTTGAGATGAAAGAAAAGCGACTCTTCCATTCATTTGGGAGGGTCGCTTTCTTTTTTATATAGATTTTAAAACAGTTCTGCAAAAGTGCTGTTCTTACCCAAATAGCCCCGATAGCAGCGGTTATGGTAAAAAGCGAGGCTTTGACCACAAGTTGAAAAAACTTGCGGTAGAGCGAGGCTTCACCATAATAGCGTATAGCGGGACTTTCTGTAGCGATGAAAGAAAAACCTTTCGCTCCTAAAAAACATTCTCTTTAAAAGAAGTTGTCTTTTGAGTAGGAGAGAACGTCCGTTGCTTCGTCGTGATGGGTCTCCCTGCTATCCGTTCTTATAGCTGTGCCTTGCTCTACCGCAAGTCTTTTTGACTTGTGGGCTTGTCTTCAAACAGCTATACCACTACTATCAGGTCTAGTTGGTAAAGGAAAAAACCTTTAGTACCAGAACCTTAAAAAGCTAAATTATGCCAAATCCCATTATCCGATTAGCGACCTCAACCGATTGCGCTGCGATTGCTACCATCTATAATAAATACTTAGGCATCGCTAATATGAACTTAGAACCCCAAACACGGGCATTTTATGAAGCTATTTTGAAGAAGCAAGGAGATAGAGAACGATTGTTTGTCATGACCTTAGAAGCAGAGCTAATAGGTTGGGCGATTATCAAAAAATATAGCGATAGACTGGGTTATCAATATACAGCCGAAACATCCGTTTATTTAGACGAAGACTATATCGGTCAAGGTCTTGGAACTTATTTTAAGAAGTACGTCATATCGGTCTGTAAAGAGCTGCAATACAAACATCTGGTTGCCAAGATTTGGGCTTCTAATGAAACCAGTATCATTTACAACAAAAAACTGGGTTATGAAGAGGTGGGTATTCAGCGAAAGATTGGATTTGTCAAGGGAGAATGGGTAGATGTCATTATCTTACAACTGATTTTGGACTAAAATAGTAAATTATGAGCCATAAACCACTCGCTGAAAGAATGCGCCCTCAAACCCTCGAAACTTACAGAGGACAAACCCACTTGGTAGGAGAGGGGCAATTGCTTTGGAAATTAATTGAGGAGCGAAAGTGTCCTTCTTTGATTTTATGGGGACCGCCAGGCGTAGGCAAAACCACTTTAGCCAAAATCATCGCTAAGACCGTCAAAGTCCCTTTTATTCAACTAAGTGCCATCAATTCAGGAGTCAAGGACTTACGAGCAGCCATTCAAACTGCCCGAAAAGGAGGTAATATTCTCCTGTTTATAGATGAAATCCATCGCTTCAATAAAGCCCAACAAGATGCACTTTTAGGAGCCGTCGAAGAAGGCATCATTACCCTCATTGGAGCGACTACCGAAAATCCCTCCTTTGAAGTCATTTCAGCCCTTTTATCTCGCTGTCAAGTCTATGTTTTACAACCTTTGACAAAAGCTGAATTATTGGAAGTAGTGGAGACGGCTTTAAAAGAAGATGCTATTTTGAAAAAGCAAGATATTCGCTTGCAAGAAACCGACGCTTTATTGAGTTATTCTGGAGGGGATGTGCGGAAGTTGTTGAATCTTTTGGAATTGGCAGTGGAAGTAGCCAAAGAGGGAGTCATAGATAATGCGCTTGTCGAACAGATTATGCAACACAATGTAGCTCGTTATGATAAGTCAGGAGAACAACACTACGATATTATTTCGGCTTTTATCAAATCCATTAGAGGGAGCGATCCCAATGCGGCATTGTATTGGATGGCTCGGATGATTGAGGGCGGAGAAGATCCCAAATTTATAGCTCGTCGGATGTTGATATTGGCATCGGAAGATATTGGAAATGCCAATCCCAATGCGCTGTTACTGGCAAATGCTTGTTTTGATGCCGTCACCAAGATTGGGTATCCAGAATGTCGGATCATTTTGTCACAAACAGCGATTTATTTGGCGACAGCTCCCAAAAGCAATGCGAGTTACTTGGCGATTGACAAAGCTTTAGCATTGGTTCGTAAAACGGGAGATTTGCCCGTTCCGCTTCCTTTGCGTAATGCTTCAACTAGCTTGATGAAAGAGTTAGATTATGGAAAGGATTATCAATATACTCACGATCATTCGGGCAATTTTATAGCACAGGAATATTTGCCTGATGCTATCAAAAATACGCAATTGTATGATCCTGGTGATAATAAACGGGAAAATCAGTCGAGAGAGTGGTTGAAGTATTGGTGGAAGGGAAAGTATAAGTATTAACTTTCTGAATAATCATAAAAACCTTTCCCCGATTTTTTGCCCAAATGTCCTGCATCTACTTTTTGCTGTTGGATGCGACTGGGACGAAACTTTGCTTCATTGAAAAAAGATTGATACATAGATTTGGTGACGGCAAAGTTGGTATCAATCCCGATTAAGTCCATCAATTTAAAAGGACCCATTCTAAAGCCATTGTTTTCCATCAAAGCGTCAATAGTCTCAAAATCAGCGACTTGTTCTTCTAATGTTTTTAAGGATTCTACATAAAAATGGCGAGCGACTCGATTGACGATAAATCCAGGTGAGTCCTTTGCCATGACCGCTTTTTTGCCCATTTTGATTGCCAAATCAAGGGTTAATTGAGCGACTGCTGGTTCGGTTGCTGCTCCCGAAATCACTTCTACTAATTTCATAATGTGTGCAGGGTTGAAAAAGTGCATACCGACTACTCTGCCAGGATTGGGTACTTTGGCTGCAATCTCGGTGATAGGGATGGAGGATGTATTGCTTGCAAAAATGGTGTCAGGTCGATTAAACGAAGCCAATTTTTTAAAGAGGTCTACTTTGATTTCGGCATTTTCCAAGATGGCTTCAATGATAAAATCGCCTTTCAAATCATAGGAGTCTGTACTTCTTTGGATACGAGCTAAGATCGGCTCTTTATCTTCTGCCTTGATCTTATTACGCTTGATTCCCCCATCAATATTTTTGCCAATACTAGCGAGGGCTTTATCAATCGAAGCATCCGCAATATCATAAAGGATGGTATTGTAACCAGCCATAGCACTCATTTGAGCGATACCAGTCCCCATCGTACCTGCGCCAACAATAACAATGGTTTTGAGTTCTTCTAAGGTCATTTTGATTTGTTTTGAGTGACGAGTGTGTAGGGACTGGTGACTTTGGGTTCAGTTCCTGTTTTTTTAGTCTGAATGGAAATGCTACTAATCTCGAAAAACCCTATAATCCTATTCATCTTTTAGGCTAGGAGCGAAGGGTTCATGACTTCGTCGCAATGGAAAGTCCCGCTATCCGTTCTTATGTCTGTTTTAGCCTTGCCCAAACCAGTCAAGTTTTCAAAACCTGACTGGTTTAGCCAAGCTTCACATTCATACCACTACTATCGGGGCTAGATCATTACTGTCACAACGGATAAGATGGACAGTTTAGAATTTAGAAATTAAATATTAGAATTTTATCAAGGGATGATGTGGCTAAATTGTTCTAAGAAGCGAACATCATTTTCAAAATATAAACGAAGGTCATTGATACGATACTTTAACATGGTGATCCGTTCGATTCCCATCCCAAAAGCAAAGCCCGTATATTTTTCACTATCAATATTACAGTTTTCCAAGACATTGGGATCGACCATCCCACAGCCCAATATCTCCACCCAGCCTGTATGTTTACAAACGGGACAACCTTCTTTTTTACACACTAAACAACTGATGTCCATTTCTGCCGAGATTTCGGTGAATGGGAAGTAAGAAGGACGGAATTGGATTTCAGTATCTTTTTCAAACATCTCACGGGCGAAATAGTAGAGGGTTTGTTTGAGGTCGGCAAAAGATACGCCTTCATCTACATATAAACCTTCTACTTGGTGGAATTGACAATGCGCTCTGGCAGAGATGGTCTCATTGCGGAATACTCGACCAGGAGAAATGACTCGAATCGGTGGTTCGTTGTTTTCCATGTGCCGAATCTGTACCGATGAAGTGTGGGTACGCAATGCCAGTTCTTTGTCTAAAAAGAAGGTGTCTTGCATATCTCTAGCTGGATGATTGGGCGGAAAATTCAAAGCGGTGAAGTTGTGCCAATCATCTTCGATTTGTGGTCCTTCTGATAAACTAAATCCGATGCGTGAAAAGATGTCGATGATTTTACCTTCGATAATGGACAAGGGATGACGACTGCCTATACGATCTGCATTGACAGGACGAGTGAGGTCTGGAACTTCAATATCTGCTGCTGCTGATTGAGCCAGTTGCCCTTGAAGTTGCGTAAACTTTGCCTCTGCTGTTTGTTTGAGCTTATTAACGAGTTGTCCGTACTCCTTTTTTCGGTCCGCATCTACATGACGGATTTGCCCAAATAGAGGTTTGATGGTGTTTTTGCTTCCTAAGAAGGCAATGCGAAATTTTTCTAATTCTTCGGCATTATTGACTGCATACTTTTCGATTTCGCTTAGTTTTTCATTGGCTTTGTCGAATAATTCTTGACTCATGGAATTTCTTTTTGTTGATATTGGGTTAATCCTAAAACTCTAATCGGGTTGAATAAGTTCCTTTTGTTTTGGTGACTGGTGACAAGTGACTGGTGATTCTTGTTATGTTTTATGGCAATTTGACAGCTTTGGATGTTTTGTGGTGAAGGTTGTCAAATTGCGGTACATACTTGTTACTGTTCTTGGATGTTGTGTCCTTTCAAAATAGCCCCGATAGTAGTGGTATCACCAACAAGTTTGGCAAAAGGGGTTCGGGTGGCTTGGTGATAAGAACGGATAGCGGGACTTTCTGTAACGACGAAGTACCCAGCCTTTTGCTCCAAAAAATAAAAATCAGAAACTGAGCTGAAAGTCATTTGTCACTTAAAACTTGTCACTAATATTAAGCCTTGCTTTTTTGGACAGTCAGTTGCTCGATGCGTTTTTCATAAGTGACTCCTTGAAAGATTCGTTGAACGAAAATACCAGGAATGTGAATCTCATTGGCATTGAGTTCTCCGTTGGGAACAAGCTCTTCAACTTCCGCAATAGTGATCTTTCCAGCCATTGCCATCATAGGGTTAAAATTGCGAGCCGTTGCTTTGAAAATGAGGTTACCTGAATGGTCTCCTTTCCAGGCTTTGACAATGGCAAAGTCGGCAGTTAGTGCAGTTTCCATTACATGTTTTTTGCCATTAAACTCTCGAATCTCTTTGCCTTCTGCGACTTCTGTGCCAAATCCCGTTTGAGTATAAAACGCTGGAATACCTGCGCCGCCTGCTCGAATGCGTTCAGCCAAAGTTCCTTGCGGCGTGAGTTCTACTTCTAATTCCCCCGCCAATAATTGCCTTTCAAATTCATCATTTTCACCGACATATGAAGAGATCATTTTCTTTATTTGTCGAGTTTGGAGCATTAAGCCCAACCCGAAATCATCCACTCCAGCATTGTTAGAGATACAAGTCAATCCTGTCACCCCACTTTCTACAAGGGCAGCGATACAGTTTTCAGGAATGCCACAAAGCCCAAAACCTCCCAGCATAATGGTGCAATTGCTAGGAATGTCTTTGACAGCCGCCTCTGCATTTTCTACAACTTTATACATAGCTTAGTATTATTGATTATCTAATTGGTCAAATATCGTAAGTATCTATCAAAAAAGGAAATGCTTGGAAGTATTTGAGAAGGATAAACGCCATATTTTGGATAAAGCTGCTTAATTTTGGGCAAAAAAAGATACATTATGGATATCATCAACCTCCAATTACAGTTTTGGCATCAAAACCAGCCTAAAAGTTATGACATTTCAACGATTCAAAATATAGAAGACGATTTGTTTTCAATTGAAATAGAAGAAGATATTTATTGTTTTACAGTTCATTTGATTCCTAAAGAACCCATTGTATTACAAAATATCGCCTTACACATTGATCGTAAAATGCGAGAAAATGAAAAAGTCTTTGTCAATGGTTATCAGACTTGGACGGATAGTCGAGAATTTATGAAAAACGAACATCTACAAGGACTCAATCCATTGGCAAGTCCTGTGACCAATCGTTTTAGAATGTCCTATTATGGCGATTATTACTTTTATAACTATCCCAAAGAAAAAGGAACGTTTCATAGTTATACCTACACTTACTTTAGAAAAAAGGAGCATATCGAACTGTGGGCTTCTTTGTCAGAAGAATCAGGCTTTACTATTTTTGAAACCTATATGAATGCGGATAGAATGATTATTCGCAAGGATTGTCAAAATTTGGAACTATCAAAGCCTTATACCGCATTTAAATTATTTTATAAAAAAGGAAAACCCCAAGAGGTTTGGGATACCTATCTAGAAGCTAGTAATCTAGAAAAAGCTGCTGCCAAAAATGTGAGTGGATGGACAAGCTGGTACCATCACTACACCAAAATTGACGAAAAAACAGTCTTGGAAAACTTGGCTGCTTTTCAACAACGAAATATTCCAATTGATCTTTTTCAAATAGATGATGGTTATCAACAAGCGGTAGGTGATTGGATGCCCAATGAAAAATTTCCTAATGGTATGCGATCTTTGACTGATCAAATTCATGACGCTGGATATAAGGCTGGACTGTGGATTGCTCCTTTGATTTGTGAAGAAAAATCAGAAGTCCGAAAGAATACGGAGTGGCTGTTAAAAGATCAAAAAGGATTGCCTTTGCCCATTGGTTTTTCACCTGATTGGAGTGGCAAATTTTATGCGCTGGATTTTGGGAATCAACAAGTCAAAAACTATCTACGAGAAACCTTTCGTCGTCTTTTGGATGAATGGAATTTTGATATGCTGAAATTAGATTTTTTGCATGCGGCTGCCATCGTTCCACCACCTCACCAAACCAGAGGACAAGTTATGTGTGAAGCCATGCAATTTTTAAGAGAAATCGCAGGAGACAAACTTTTGTTGGGTTGTGGCGTTCCATTAGGAAGCGCATTGGGACAAGTCGATTATTGTCGGATTGGGGCAGATGTAGCGTTGAAATGGGAAGACAATCTTTTGAAAAATCGTTTGCGGTATCGAGAGCGTGTTTCCACTAAATGTTCATTGAATAGTACGATAGGAAGACATGCTTTAAATGGACGCTTCTTCTTAAATGATCCTGATGTTTTTATCTTGCGAGAAGAAAATAATACACTCACTTTTCCTCAAAAATACACCCTCTTTTTACTCAATCAAGCATTGGGAGGATTGCTTTTTACTTCCGATAATTTGGATACTTATGATGAAAAGACATTGCGTTTATATCAATCACAGTTTCCGCTTTTAGATAAGAAAAAAATAGTGGTTCAAAAAGACCAAGACCTTTATAAAATTCGTTTTGAAATAGGAGACAAGCACTATCTATTGTGTGCCAATTTAAGCGATAAAGGACAAGATATTTTATTACCAGAAGGCAAGTATTTTAGAGCAAAGAAAATTGTCTCTTATGCAGTACATTTAGCTCCTTTTCAATCAGTTGTATATAAAAAAGTAGAAGCAGGTAATTTTGAAATATTGGGAAGCAATGGACATCTTTTTCCTGGTGCCGATGTCGAAGTTTTTACCCGATTAGGCGACGATATTACCTTAGAAAGACATCCACAATCTTTGGATAAAGCAACCGTTTATTTGAGTGTTCCAGAGTTAAAAACGTATTTGGTGAATGGTCAAAGTATAGAAGCAAAAGAGGAATTGGGACGAGTGATTGTAGAGGTGGAATTTGGAGAAGAAATGATATAATTATAGAGGATATATGCCAAACGTGTCAGGTTTTCAAAATCTGACACGTTTGGCATATATTTCATCAAGCCACTTTCTCCAATAGTGCTACTTTTTCCAATATCCATTGCTTATCCACGATCTCTTTAATACTGGTCATTTTTTCTTTAAATGGAGCAACAGCTTCTTGTTTTCCATAGTGCAAACGCATCAACTGACGAGTCGCCTTTATCAGATTGAGGTAGCTTGTACAATGATAACCCAATGTTTTTTTCTTGCGTCTAATAAACATCTGAAAACTATCCAAAAATGAATGTAAAACCTCAAACTCCTCCAACTCATAATAGGTTTTCATCAGTAAGTTTTTAGCAGACAATTCAATAAAAATCTCTCGGTATTCCATCTCATTGAGTAAAGGAATAATTTTCTCAAATTCACTTTGTTGAAAATACAATCTTGCCAAATTAAAAGCATAAGAAGAATCTTGAAACTCCTTTGCTAATACGGCTTTATTTTGTTCAATGAAAGTTTGTGTCCATTCATAGCGTTTAGACCGAATGCCCAAAGTAACGATATTTTTATACGTAAAAGGCGATAGTTTTCCTTCTGCATTGAGCAAGAGACCATTCTCAATTTCTAGTTGATACAATTCCAATAATTCAGTCAAATAAGCAGTATCTCCTTGATTGGCTCGTTTGATACAATAGTTGCGAGCAAAAGTAAACATCTCATTGATTTCTTCTTTGGTAAATAATTGTAGATTTTCGACCAATATATTTTTGAGTCTTTGAAAGTAGGATGTATTTTCTTTTTCCAACAAGCTTTGTAAAACACAATAATAAAAGTCAATAATAGGAATGTGATGATACGTTTTTTTTTGAAGATGCAATAAAATTTCTTCTAGTAAAGGCAAATCATATTCGACCAAATTGAGGGTCTGATAATTGAGGATATAGCAACAGGCTTTGAGTTTATTGATGAGATAAAAGGCATCCAAATGATTGGATAAAACTTGTAGATTAGGGTCCGCAGTACGTTTGCGTTGTTGAGCGATCGACATCCCAATTTCTCTCTCCAAACGATATTGATGATAATAATGCCAAATATCTTGTCTGGGATGTTGTTCTTGCCACTTCTCAATATTGCGACGGCTGGTATTGAAATGCTTATCCAGTTGTTTTTCCCTAAAATATTGTAGCTGATAAAGATGTTGTGTTCGTTGATCTTGGTCAAATTTTCGCCAAGCAATGTATTCTTTGCACACGCCCAAAAGATCAGCCATCAAACGTCTCATTCGTATATCATTGTAGGCTTTTTGGGGAAAAATCTGCTTCCATAATTGCTCTTTTTCAAGCTTAGAAAAATGGGGCGATTCGTCATAAATCAAGTCATACAAATCGGGTACAAAAGGCTTTTTATTAAAGAAAGGTGTATGTACAAAATCGTATAATTCTTGTAGTTCTTCTTTTGAAAAAGTGCGAATTAATACAATCAGCTTGCTTTGTTCCATTGTTTTGGTCTTAAATATTAGAGAAGTCATTCACAAAATTAATAAATAAAATTTATTAATTAATTGTTTTTTAGTGATTTATACAGTTTTTAATTTTTAAAATGAATTGTATTTTATTCACAAATAAGCGAAAAAGTATTTGAAATCCCAAGCAAATTGCAAGATACTTGTAATGTAATTACGAATGAGGTACAAAATACTTGAAAGAACTAAGGAATGATGAAAAAATAACATGTATAACTCAACTTTGATATTTTTCAATCTATGTCGTTGAAAAGCCTCGTAATAGCCCTGCTATTTCGAGTCGTCGAACCGCTACGTTTTTCGCCTTATATATTAAAAAATCTCTTTGTTGAACTTGTACACCTTATTTCT